>NZ_PXYY01000149.1 GCF_003013245.1 Neisseria iguanae | reverse complement strand
TGCCGGAGCAATGCGCCGATAGGGCTTTTCCGGCACATTGAAAACGGAAAGCTTCGATGAAGACGGTGCGCTGCCGGCAACGATCATAAATGATTACATACTGCAATCATGAACGCTTGAGTCTGGATTTAAAAAAGCTGAGCCCCGTTGCCTGCAGAACTCAGCTTGAAAAGGCTGTTTGAGAAACATTCTTAACTTGCCCAAAGGTTGGGGGACAGTTCAGATGTTTTCAGACGGCCTTTTTAGGACGTGTCCTCATTTTGTCTGCGTCGCCGATTTTCGAGCAGAAAGGCGCGTATGCAAGGCGATACTCAAAGAGAGCAGTTTGACACGCTGCGCCGGTAAGGTCAGACGCATTGCGCGCATTTCCAATGCAGCAGACGGATTTTTATGCCGGAAAGTGCCGTATGATGAAATGAAGACACGCCCTGATGAAACAACCAAGATTATTTGGTTGCTGCGTCTTTGGCTTCTTGGGCTGCGTCTTTAGCTGTTTCAACGGCTTTTTCAGCTGCGTCTTTAACATCAGCCGCGGCTTCTTTGGCTGTTTCAGTCATGGCAGAAGCGGCATTATCAGTGGCTTCTTTTACCGCAGCAGCCGCATCGTCTACCGCACTTTTGGCATCAGAGGCTATGGCTTGCGCCGCTTCTTTAGATTCTTGTTTGGCTTCTTGCGAACAAGCCGCCAAACCGGCCACCATCATTGCAGCAATCAGAAATTTTTTCATGTGTTATCCTTTCATTATCAACATATCGGTTTGTGAAGCCGATGGAAAATCATAGCATAACGTATGGATTGCAGCAGCTTTATTTCGATAAAAATCTCCCTGAAGAAAAAATTTTAAAAAAAGGTGTTGACGGCATCAAACACTATCCCTATAATGCGCAGCTTATCGGGTCGTTAGCTCAGTCGGTAGAGCAGCGGACTTTTAATCCGTTGGTCGAAGGTTCGAATCCTTCACGACCCACCAGTTTTTTCAAGCCTAAACAATCATTTAGGCTTTTTTCTTTATAACCATCTACTCGAAGGTGTGTCTAATTTGTGTCGAAATCGAGATCAACACCGTCCAATAATGCAGCATGTTCGTGCAGATGTTCCGGCGCAAGATGAGCATACCTTTCACCATGCTGATGCTTTCCCATCCTCCCATCTCTTGCAATGCCGCCAGCGGTACACCTGCCTGAACCAGCCAACTCGCCCATGTATGACGCAAGTCATGCCAGCGGAAGTCGGTAATACCTGTATCTGCCAGCGCATTTTTCCAAATCCGCGAACTGATACTTTTTACCGGACGGCCGTTGGGATAGGTAAAAACAAATGATGGGTGTTTTCCCATCTGTTTTTCCAGCACACCAAGCGCCGTCTGATTCAATGCAATACCTATGGCACGCCCGGATTTAGCCTCGTCAGGATAAATCCATGCCGTTTTGCGGCTCAGATTGATTTGTTCCCATTTCAGTTTCAAAACATTCCGTTGCCGTAACCCTGTATTCAGACTGAACAAAGCCATATCCGCTATGTATTCGGGTAAGGCAGCTACCAATCTTTGGGCTTCCGGACGGTTAAGCCAGCGAATGCGCCGTTTAGCTTCGCGGTAAAGCGTTATTTTGGGTACATCATCCAACCACTGCCATTCTTTTGCAGCCTTGTTCAAAATAGCTCTAATCAACGCAAGGTAGCGGTTTTTGGTGCTATCCGAACAGCTAAAGCTGCCGATGGTGTTCATGATGAAATCACGGCTCAAATGGTGTAAAAAAATGCCTTTGAATTTCGTCAAACCGCGTAAACGGCTGATGTCATCTTGAATGCTTTTCTTTTTATCTCCTTGCTCCTTAATCCATCGGACGGCTGCTTCTTCCCACAACCGTTCGGGTTTTCTTCCCAAATGTCGCTGCTGCCATAGCTCGTAAGCTAGTTTGTCGTGCAGTTTTTGGGCTTCTTCCCTGATTTTGGTGCCAGTAGACTGTCTAATTCTGCGGCCGCCTTCAGTTGTGATGTCAATATACCATATGCCATTGTTTCGTTTGTAAATCGGCATTTTTCTTCACTCCTACTTTTGAGCGAAGCCTGCACTTGTGCATTTTCCAGTTCGTCTAAAAACTCGTCAAGCGCGGCTTTTCTGATACAGTAGCTCCGTCCGGGTTTGGCCGCTTTCAGACGGCCTTCGCGGATATGCTCTCTTATCGTTTCAGGGTGGCATTTGCAGTATTCCGCAGCTTCGAAGACATCGTAGGTTGTTTTCATTAAATACTCCTAATTTCATAAACCGGATATGCCGCATTTTCCAGCAGTAAAGCCAATTTCCTGATTGCCGCATACCTTTTGATACGCGGCTCCAACATTAGGAAACTGACAGAGCTGATATAGAAAAGCAGGCAGAGATAGCCCTGCCTGTCCGTATTAATCGGAACCAGTCGGTAATGTAGAAATTGGGCTTCTGTTGGAACAAATGACGGATGTACTTTTATCGTAGGAACCGTTGTTTTGTCTTCTGTCAGCATAAAGTCTCCTGCAAAAGCTCCAGAACCAAGATAACGGCAATACCAAACAGTGCGGTCATCAGCCCAAAACGGTTCATCTTTGCGGCAATTCCATCTGCCAATGCCTTGTTCTGAGCCACAATCTTAGGCTGCATAGCCGCATAAATACGGCCTTCGCTTTCTTTAAGTTGCTCATCGCTTTTGACCAGTAATTCTGCCAAAATCTGCTCCCGATAGGTTTTTAACTCTTCCGCCGCCGTTACCGTGGCTTTCATCGAATCATCCATTTCCGCTGCGTACCCGGCCAAGCCTTTCTGAATGTCAATTCGCTGTTCGTCAAATAAGGCTTTCAGACGGGCTTCCTGTACCAGCAGAATGCCGATAATAGGGTCACCTGCTGTCAGCTTGATGCCTGAAGCACGGAATACATCGGCGATGACGGTTTCCACATCTGCCTGTTTATTCATCATACTTCCTCTTCGCTTGTACCCGCTTGAGTAGCCAAGAATGGGATTTTGTCTAATTGTTCATACAAATCACGTTGCACCGTGCGCAAGCGTTGGCGCGGCATCAGGCCGAACAATTCCGAAGATTGGGCTTCGCTCAAGGTCAGATTCGCGCTGGTCATTTTTTTAATGTCCGCGCCGAATGTATCAGGGTTGCGGTTCA
>NZ_PXYY01000148.1 GCF_003013245.1 Neisseria iguanae | reverse complement strand
TGCCCGCCGGGTGAAGAAGGACGGTAAGTTCAAACTCGGCTACAAACAGCATAGCCGTACCGGCCGTTAAGGGCTATATCGGGAAACTGCACATCAGTCCTGCAGACGGACACGGGTGCAACCACTTCGAACTGCGGTTTAGCGATATTGCCCGAGGTGTCAGGGTTAATACAGCGTGTCTTCAGAAAACACACCCAGTAAAGACAAAGCCGACGATAAAGGTTATGACGGCAAAGCCGACCGGGTGTTTCCTCACAGCAAAGGGTTTTCAGACGGCATAATGCGTAAAGCACACAGAGGCTGCCTGTTAACCGAAACCGATAAAGGCTATGACGGCCAAGTCGACCGGGCGCTGCTTCACAGCAAAAAACTTTCAGACGGCATGATACGTAAAACGTACAGAGGCCGTCCGTTAACCGAAGAAGATAAGAAATAAGCCGTTGCCGAAAACGCGTTATGTCATGGAACAGCGTTTCGGGACGCTGCGCCGTACATTCCATCCAACCGTGCTTCTTATTTCAGGCTGCTAACAGTAATGGCGCAAAGCCGTTTAAAGGCGGTTTGTGCCAACCTAACTAAAGTCTGCCAGCAGACTCCGTGTGCCTGCTGCGGCCTGAAAGGGTAAAATACGCCCTGAAGACAAGGAATACGGGGGCGGTAGGGCGTTGGACATGAGAAAGCCTACTTAATGACCTAAGTCAGCTTTTTTGATTTTGATTAAGGTTTTGCAAAGGGCTCAGGCTGTGTGATGCGGTGCTGATAACCTTGGGTGTTTTCGGCTTGAACGCATTGCTCTCGGCCAGCCCGAAACTATCCAGCACACTGGCCTTGGCCGGCGGCTTATTTTTATCGGCCTACGGCACGATGAGTACCAAACGTGCGTGGCAATTATCTTACCGTGGATACCATTCCTTCCTTTTCCGTCTTAAAAAATTGCCCTCGCCACATTAGCACCTATCTTGTTGAATCGGCATGTGTACATCGATACCGTGGTACTCGTCGGCGGTAATACAGCAAACCCGGATAAATCCGCCAAACAATTTTTTCTGATGGATGCCGCCAACGCATCAAGTTTGTGGTTTGCCAGATTAGACTTCGGCTCGCACCTGTTGCTGCTGCTGTTCTGACGTGAACAAGTCTGGCAGTTGCTTGACGGTATGATTGCTTTGGTAATGTTATATTTGGCCTTCATGCTGTTGTAGCAAGCTGTTCATGTGTTTCTTTGAACTTACAATCCGCCTGAAACTTTTTTCAGACGGCCTTTCCCGTATCATTTACAATATCAACCTTAAACTCAATTCCGGTTAAATCAGGCTAAAATGCTTGTTTCCGTCCCGGATTGGCTTTAAGTTAACCCATACGGAAAGTCAATGAGATGAAAAACGTTGTTATTTTGATTTCAGGCTGCGGCAGCAATATGCAGGCCATCGTCAACGCCCAAATCCCCAATGCGCGCATTGCTGCGGTATTGAGCAACAGCGAAACTGCAGCCGGTTTGGTTTGGGCGGCAGAACGCGGTATTGCCACCGACAGCCTGAGCCACAAATCATTTGAATCACGTTTGGCTTTCGACCAAGCCATGATGGCAAAAATCGATGCCTATCAGCCTGATTTGGTGGTATTGGCCGGTTTTATGCGCATTCTCAGCCCTGAGTTTTGTGCACATTACGAAGGCCGTTTGATGAATATCCATCCGTCGATTCTGCCGGCGTTTACCGGTTTGCACACACATCAACGCGCCTTGGATGCCGGATGCCGTGTCGCCGGCTGCACGATTCATTTTGTGACAGCCGAATTAGACTGCGGCCCGATTATTGCCCAAGGCGTGGTACCTATTTTGGATAGCGATACCGCCGACGATATTGCCGCGCGTGTTTTAACAGTTGAGCATCAGTTATTCCCCAAAGCCGTTTCCGATTTTGTGGCAGGCCGTCTGAACATCCAAGGCAACCGAGTATTGAATACCGACACACAGGCGCAACCATCCGCATTACCGGCCTAAACCGGAGAGATTATGAAAAAAATCCATACTATTCCCGCTTTACTGACTACCGCCGTCTTGGCCTTACCTGCCGCCATGGCTGCCGAATTACCGAAATCAGCCACGCTGGAATATTCCGGAAACCTGAAAATTCCGGCCACCATGAATTTTATCCGTACCGGCAACAGCTATAAAATCGTTTCTACGATTAAAGTACCGCTTTACCATATTCGTTTTGAATCTGCCGGTACGATTTCGGGCAACACCCTTCAACCGGAGTATTACAAAGAAACCCGTAACGGTAAGCTATATACCGATGTGAAATTCAACGGCAACAACATCACTTACGGCAAAGTCGGCAACAAAAAAAGCCAAACCGTTTCCGGTACAACCATGGATTTGTTTACCTTGGCTTGGCAATTGGCAGCAAACGATGCCAAACTTCCGAATAATTTAAATGTCACGAACGGCAAAAAAATCTATGCTGTGAACAATATGACCAACGCTGGAACATCCGGCTATAAATTTAGCGGCGGCACCACACCTGTTACCAAATACGTTATCCACCGTGGTGACAACACGATTAACTATTCTTTTGCCACTGAATTAAACAATATTCCCGCACAAATCGTCTATAAGGAAGACGACGGCAAATCTTATAACCTGCGCCTGACCCGCCTGACGATTGACGGAAAAACGGTTAAACCTTGATTAAAACCGTTTAAACACCACCATAAAAAACCAGTGCCGTCGGAACATTTTCAGACGGCACCGGTTTTTTATAGCTGAATTAAATGAATCATGACGATTAATGCAGGTGTCGGATTCTTGAATCCGACACCTGCTTAAAAAAACAAGGAAACCGTTTCAATTTAAGGTAAAGTTTGCCCATGTGTTCATTTTTAAGTTAAGGGGCTCAGGAATCAAATCTAATCCAACGGCATATTCCGTGACATTTCCAACAAAATTACATACAGGTTATCATGTCTGTGATTAAAGCGGAATCCCGTTTCTTCCAGGTGCCAATAAAACGTCCGTCCGGATATGCCGTTAAATTCAACCGGCCTGTTTTTTTTTGCATAACCCCAATATGCCGAACCCCTCCGGCAAACCCGTTATCTGCGTGACGGACACGGAAGTATTTTTCACAGCCCATATCAACCAGAACCACGCCGGCCACCGGTATTGGTAACGCCTTTGATAGGGAGATGGCCCCGGATAACCTTTTGCAGCATGACTTTTGAAGCACCGGGTACGGTTCCGGTACG
>NZ_PXYY01000147.1 GCF_003013245.1 Neisseria iguanae | reverse complement strand
AACCCAAAAATCAGGCCAATTCTTTGCGCAGCTTTTCGGTCACATTCATCATCACTTGCAGCTGCTCAATGGTTTCTTTCCAGCCGCGGGTTTTCAAGCCGCAGTCCGGATTCACCCACAGGCGTTCTACCGGTACGACCTCAATGGCTTTACGCAGCAGGCGCTCGATTTCTCCTTCGGTCGGTACCCGCGGGCTGTGGATGTCGTATACGCCCGGGCCGATGTCGTTCGGGTATTTGAATTCGCCGAATGCAGCCAGCAATTCCATGTCGGAACGTGAGGTTTCGATCGTAATCACGTCTGCGTCCATGCCGGCGATGGCCGGCAGGATGTCGTTGAATTCGGAGTAACACATATGGGTGTGGATTTGGGTGCTGTCTTCGCAACCGGCTGACGACAGGCGGAAGGCTTCGCCCGCCCATGCCAAGTAGCCATCCCAATCGGCGCGTTTCAATGGCAAGCCTTCGCGGATGGCCGGTTCGTCAATTTGAATCACTTTGATACCGGCTTTTTCCAAATCCAATACTTCGTCATTTAAGGCCAAGGCGATTTGTTTGCACACGGTGCTGCGCTCAATGTCGTTGCGCACGAACGACCATTGCAAAATCGTTACCGGACCGGTGAGCATGCCTTTCATCGGGCGTTTAGTCAGGGTTTGGGCGTAGGTTGACCAAGCTACGGTCATGGCGTTCGGGCGGCTGACGTCGCCGTAGATGATTGGTGGTTTGACGCAGCGGGAGCCGTAGCTTTGTACCCAGCCGTATTGGGTAAAGGCAAAACCTTCCAGCAATTCGCCGAAATATTCCACCATGTCGTTGCGCTCGGCTTCGCCGTGAACCAATACATCAAGGTTGAGTTTTTCCTGCTCTTCAACCACCAAGGCGATTTCTTTTTTCATTGCGGCTTCGTAGCCGGCTGCTGAAAGTTCGCCTTTTTTGAACGCGGCACGTGCCTGGCGGATTTCGGTGGTTTGCGGGAATGAGCCGATATTGGTGGTCGGCAGCAGCGGCAGGTTCAGCCATGCCTGTTGCGCTTTAATGCGTTCGGCAAACGGTGATTTGCGTTGGTCGGCATCGGCAGGCAAATCGGCCAAGCGTTGTGCTACCTCGGTGCGGTGGATTTCGGTGCTGTCAGCGCGTGAATCGGCAGCGGCCTGGCTGGCGGCCAATTCGGCGGCAACGGCTTCGCGACCTTGGTTTAAGGCGGTTTTCAACACACGCAATTCCCGGGTTTTCTGCAAGGTGAAGGCCAGCCATGAGAATAAGGCAGGTTTGTCGGCTTTCAGCTTTTCCTCTACCGACAAATCGTATGGCGTGTGCAAAAGCGAGCATGAGCTGGAAATCCACAAGCGTTCGCCCAATTTGGCTTTCAAAGGCTCGAGTACGGCCAATACGCTGTTGAGGTTGGCACGCCAGATGTTGCGGCCGTCAATCACGCCGGCAGACAACACTTTGCCGTAATCGGCAAATGCGGCTAATTGTTCGGGCGCACGCACCAAATCGATGTGCAAACCGTCCACCGGCAAGGCTTTCAGACGGTCTGCGTGGGCGGCAACCGAGCCGAAATAAGTGCCCAACAGGATTTTGGCGCCAACTCGGCTCAAAGCAGCGTAAACATCTTGGTAAGCGTCCAACCATGCTTGCGGCAGGTCAACGGCCAGAGCAGGCTCGTCAATTTGAATCCATCCGGCACCGGCAGCGGCCAATTCGGTCAGGATTTCCACATAAACCGGCAATAATTCAGGCAACAGGCTCAAGCGGTCGAATTCACTTGCGCCTTTTTCTTTGCCTACCCACAGGAAAGTCAGCGGGCCGACGATGGTCGGTTTGGCTTTATGGCCCAAAGCCTGCGCTTCTTTCAACTGCTGTACGTAATGCGCGGCATTGGCTTTGAATTCGGTGTCGGCATGAAATTCAGGCACCAGATAGTGATAGTTGGTGTCAAACCATTTGGTCATTTCGATGGCGAATTGGTCTTTGTTGCCGCGTGCCAGTTGGAAATATTGTTCCAAAGTCAGGTTTTGGCTGTCAAAACCAAAGCGTGCCGGAATCGCGCCGGTAGCCACTTGCAAGTCCAAAATGTGGTCGTAAAAAGTGAAATCGGCCACCGCCACGAAATCCGCATCGGCTTCGGCTTGATGTTTCCAGTTTTTCTCACGCAAACCTTTAGCCACTTCCAACAGCTCTTGTTCGCTTACTTCCTTACGCCAGTATTTTTCTTGCGCAAATTTCAATTCACGGAATGCGCCGACGCGTGGGAAACCTGAAAAATGTAATGTAGCCATGTGTTCTCTCCTGATTAAAAATGTTCGCTATTGATTAAAGAAATAAAGGTTATTCAATGTTTAAGCGGCTTGCGCTATTGGGCGAACGCCCAAAGTGTGGCAAATCGCGTAGGTCAATTCGCTGCGGTTTAATGTGTAGAAGTGGAAATCTTTCACGCCCTCACGCGACAAGACTTTGACCATATCGATGGCAATACTCGCCGCCACCAAATTGCGCGTGCCTTGATCATCATCCAAACCGTCATACATACGCGCCAGCCAGTTCGGAATCTTGACATTGGTCACTTGTGCCATCCTGCCCAATTGTTTGAAATTGGTGACAGGTAAAATACCCGGCACGATTTCGGCATCAATGCCCACGGTCACGCAGCGGTCGCGGAAACGCAGATAGCTTTCGACATCGAAGAAAAACTGGGTAATGACATGATTTGCACCGGCATCGATTTTGCGTTTCAAATTAATCAAATCCGCCTGCGCCGATTTGGCTTCAGGGTGTACTTCCGGATACGCCGCCACGGAAATATCGAAATCGGCCACCGAACGCAGTACTTTCACCAAGTCTTCGGCATAAAACGGCTTTTTCTCATAACCGGCGGGTTCGTCACCGCGCAGCGCCACAATGCGTCGGATACCGCTGTCCCAATAATCTTGCGCGATTTGTTTCAACTCTTCCGGCGAAGCGTCGATCCCGGTCAAATGCGGCGCGGCCTCCAAGCCGGTTTGCTGTTTAATGTTTTTCACAATGCCGTGTGTCCGGTCGCGCTCGCCGGAATTGGCACCATAAGTCACCGAAACAAATTTGGGATGCAGTTTTTTCAAACGGTGGATGGAATCCCACAGCATGGTTTCCATTTGTTCGTTTTTAGGAGGGAAAAATTCAAACGATACGTTGATATCGCCTTTTAAATCACACAAACTGTTGTTCAGCGCATTAATCTCTTTTGCATAACTCATGCTTTTTATCCCTTTTGCCATGGTGCGGTATTTTCTGTTAATGCCATCTTATTTTTTTCACAGCCATGAGTCAATTTCAAAATTTTCAGAATAATCATGAATTATTTTAATAATAGAATTTGTTGGGCATTTAGCAACCTTTCCGCAATTCTTTT
>NZ_PXYY01000146.1 GCF_003013245.1 Neisseria iguanae | reverse complement strand
CCACGTTGGAAGTGGTCGGGATACTTGTCCGACGCCCTGCCGTAATTTTTCCATGCTTATTTTTGACTTGCGTGTGGTAACAACTTTTTTTCTCCAGCCGTTTTTTCTGGTTTTGTATGGTGGCTTTGCTGATGTTGTACCCACCGGCCAGACCCGATAGGAAGCACCTGCTGCAAGTTTGTTCAGTATCATTTGCCGGTAGTCTTTTGAGTATGCCATATGTGGTATTGTGCTGAATTTAATTTTCTTTGACTATAGCTTGAAGATATAGGGTAAATAGATGGCAGTCAGGCATGCCGTCGCTGGGCAAGTGTAATACACCGGCAATTTTGTCCAAGGCATGATGCAGAGCCGGCTCGAATTGCAGGCATTCTTCCGGCTGAAAACGCTGATAGGGAGCACCACATTCAGCCAAGACTCCAATGTCTTTAGCCACCGCAGCCATTTCTTTTTGCGTGCGAAAAATCTGTAACGTACCCTGATGCCGACCTTCGAAATCCAAGCCAGTTTCAGCTTCGAAAAGGCGGAACATCTCGCGACTGTATTCGGAAATGCGTACGTACCATGCGTTCTTTAATTGGTTTGATAACGCTCGGTGGAAGAGCTTTACAGCACACTCATGATCCAATTGCCATTGGAAACGGCTGCCATCGGGCTTAAAGAGCAACGGCAAATACCCTCTGAACAGCCATTTGACCGCCTTGGCAGGAATGCCGGAAGCCGCCCAAGGTGTGGTATAGCCGGCCTGCATTGGCAAAACTGGTTTCCATCGCTACTGCTTGCGCCCGATCAATTGCGATCACCCGATGCCCTGCTTCCAATAAATACTAAGCCGTTGCGATACCGGTGACACCTACACCTAAAACCGCTACCTCCATAATTTCTCCATGTTTTATACGAAATCAATATAGTGTAGTTGATTTTTATTGGTTTATTTGATTTTATTTTTTAATTTTATAAATTATTATCCTTAAAATTGATTTTTAAAAAAGAGAGCTTAACCATGAAGGAATTAGATAAAACCGATTTGAAAATCCTAAAATTTTTGCAGCAAAACGCCCGTATGCAGATGACCGAACTAGCTGAAAAGTCGGCCTCTCCACTACCCCCGTGACAGGACGCGTGCGCCGTTTGGAACGCTGTCATTTTATCACCAGCTACCATGCACACCTTAATCCGCATGCACTCGAGCAAAGCCTGCTTGTATTTGTGGAAATCAAGCTGCGCTCGAAATCGAGCAATATTTTTGAAGATTTCCGCCACGAAGTGGCGCATATTCCGCAAATTTTGGAATGTCATCTGGTTTCCGGCGGATACAATTATCTGATTAAAGTGCGCCTGCCCGATATGTCGGCATACCGCGACATGCTCGGCAATATCTTGTTGCAACTACCCGCAGCTGCCGAAAGCCGAAGCTATATAGTAATGGAAGAAGTAAAAGAAATGCCGATGTTGAATCTGGATTGAAACGGACAAAATAAGGGGCTATATTTGATGGTTCTGTCGGACTTGGTGAAAGTTATTTTGGCAGGCAACAACCTGACGGGTTTTACGGTAAACAACGCTGCTGCATTGGGGTGGATATCCAATAAACCGGCAGCCGGACGGGCAGTAACTCCGGGTACAAAAAACCCAAGTTGTTTTTTTTGTACTTTTTCAGATAATTTACAGTGTGTTATCTTCATTTTCGAATGAGTAACATAACTGCCAATCCAATACAGCCCCTTGAATATTCTCAAGAACTGAGCGTTTTGCCGTGCCTTTCGCATTCCTGACGACCTGCAACAATCCCCAAAAGGGTTTTCAAGAAAAAAACGAAAAGTGTAAACAAATGCTGGAATTTTTTACTGCGCGCCCAGGCTGTCTGAAACAGGTTTCAGAAGGCTTTTGTTTGCTGGATACAATCAGCGATACAGTGCCACGATGGTTTTTGCGGCTTTGACACAGGTTTCGACATCGGCCACCAAGGCAATGCGCACATAGCCTTCGGCCGGATTGCCTTGCCCGGTGTCGCGCGCCAGGAAGCGGCCGGGTAACACTTGGATGGCCGCTTTGGTCCACAAGCGTTTGGCAAAGGACAAGTCGTCGCCGGCAGGCACTTTCAGCCACACATAAAACGATGCGTCTGGAAAATCGACATCAAAGACTTCGCGTAAAATCGGAATCACTTTGTCGAATTTTTCCTGATACAGGCGGCGGTTGTCGATGACGTGGGCTTCGTCGTTCCACGCGGCGATGCTGGCACGCTGTACCGGAATGCTCATTGCGCTGCCGTGGTAGGTTCGGTATAGCAGGAATTCTTTCAGCAAAGCGGCATCGCCTGCCACAAAGCCGGAACGCAAGCCTGGTACGTTGGAGCGTTTGGACAAGCTGGTAAACATCACCAATTTATCGAAACCGCGGCCCAATTGAGCTGCAGCCTGCAAACCGCCGACGGGTTTGTTGCCGCCGAAATAGATTTCCGAATAGCATTCGTCGGAAGCAATCACGAAACCATATTTGTCTTGCAAGACAAACAATTTTTGCCAATCGGCTAATTGCAGCACGCTGCCACTCGGATTATTTGGTGAGCAGACTAAAACCATTTTTGCGCGTTGCCAAATGTCGTCTGAAACACTTGACCAATCTGGGTTGAACGAAGGGGCAAGGCAGTTGGCAAAATAAATTTCACCGCCGCCGAGAATCGTGCCACCTTCATAAATTTGATAAAACGGATTCGGACTGATTACCACAGGCTTAGTGCCGGCTGTCGGGTTTAAAACGGTTTGAATGAATGAGAACAAAGCTTCGCGGCTGCCTAAAACTGGCAGGATTTCCGTGTCCGGATCGACCTGCAAACCATCATAGCGGCGTGCCAGCCAATCGGCACAGGCTCGGTGTAATTCCGGCAAGCCGGCGGTCAGGGGGTATTTTTCCAATTCGCTCAAAGAAGCGGTAAGTGCATCGGTGATGACTTTGGGTGTGGCGTGTTTAGGTTCGCCGATATGCAGCGGTACGGCTGGCACGCCTTTGGGAGCTTCCAAGCCTTGCATGGCTTCGCGCAGACGGGCGAACGGGTAGGGTTTGAGTTGGGATAATAATGGGTTCATGATGTTTCCGAGCCTTAAATTTAACCGCTATGTTAACATTTTTTTGCTTCATTTTGTTAACAATCTGAGCAGAATAGAGATTATTGGAGCTGTCTGAAAAATGGTGGGAAGTATACGGGCGATAAATAAACCGAAAAGTAAAAGGCCGTCTGAACCCTGTTTCAGACAGCCTGGGCACGAAGTAAAAAATTCCAGCATTTGTTTACACTTTTCGTTTTTTTTTTGAAAACCCTTTTGGGGATTGTTGCAGGTCGTCAGGAATGCGAAAGGCACGGCAAAACGCTCAGTTCTTGAGAATATTCAAGTTGTTGCCTGCCATTTAACGCTTAAAGCAGATAAAGTTTTTGATGGCTCCGTCGGGCTGGATAGGCGGTATTCCGGCGTTCAGTGTAAAGGCAAACAGGATTGCGAAAGCAGCGGGTAAAGCCGCTCCGTATCCGGTATTTTGAAACGGCAGGGTGAGGTACCGTTGTTGCAGAAAACACCGGGAAAGATACGTCACTGCCTGTTATTAAACG
>NZ_PXYY01000145.1 GCF_003013245.1 Neisseria iguanae | reverse complement strand
CACAGCTTTTTGCAGACCGTCAAAACCCTATCGGCGGCATTGGAAATTGTTGGAACCGGGCGAAGTGCGTCTTGCGCAAATACAATGAGGTTGGCCGTAAATCTTGCCCGCTGTCCTTGAAAGGATGCGGGTTCCACTTTAACTTTGGCGTACCGTCCGGGCAGCTTGAAATGCTGCGGAAATGGTGTGGTGTTTGGGGCTAATCTGCGTCAGCCTCAAATATTATTTCATTCGGCCTAGTTGTTTGAAGCTTCAATACCACTATTTTCAATCATTGTATAAAAAACACTCACAGTTTTTGTAAATACTCAAATTATACAATGGAACGAAAGCCTCTAAATTACGGAAAACTTTATCCGGACTGAAAAGCATTCGTTCCGATTGGAGGTTAATACATAGATTTCTCTCTAAGCAATATTCTGAACAGTATTTTGTACCTGCAACGGGTTCAGTGTACCGTCTGAAAACACCAAACTGATGGCTTGCGATTGATTGTTGCTGTAATAATTACTAATGCTGACTTGATCCTCACCGCCGAATGCCCGAATAACCAAGTTGTTTTTACTACGGTTAAATTCCGCATCTGCAGCTTCACACTTTCAAATACCAATTTGTCGATAAAGGCATCCATTCTGACCGGACCATCAGAAATAATGTCTTTACCGTGCCCCGCTGCAAAATATACATATCTGCCGTATTATTACCACCTTCCAAGTAATCATTACCCAAACGGCTGAATACGGCATCTCCGGAGTGGGCATCTTCAAAGCGGAGGGTATCAATAAATTTATTGCCGTAATAAGACGCATCAGTAGCCGTACCATGACCACGGGCAAAAATATACAGATCATTGCTGTTGGCCCCACCAACCAACATATCATTGCCTGTACCGCCAATCAGCGTATCATTGCCATTACCGCCCCGCAAAGTACCATGACCGTTTGTGCCTATCAACACTTTATCTTGGGCATTACCCGCTCCGACCACCTGTATATTCAACAGCGAAGATGAAGATTTTCCTTAGGCATCCGTCGCAACCAGATTGATTTTAAGATTTTCAGCGGCCAAAGTAGTACCACTGAAGATCTGACGCTCCACATCAAATACCAACCAGCTCGGCAGTACACTGCCATCAGCAGCAACAGCACGGTAAGTCAGCTTGTCGCCGCTAGGGCCGGTAAAATAACCCTGAGGAATGGCAAATTCCCAATGTTGTCCGACTTTGGCGTAAGCGGTATCCGGACTGCCTCGTACTTCGGGTGCATGATTTTCATTATTAATGATACTCGTCCAGCTTTGGCTGGCACTCAAACCTTCGGCATCGACTGCGGTAATGGTTAAATCCAATTTACCGGCAAGTTCGTCTCCGGCCACACCGCTCAATATCCGGCTGGTACTATCAAACCGCCAGCTCTCAGGCGGCTCGGAACTATCGGCACGGGTAACACGGTCATGACCTTTGCCGCCATAAAGTTTATCGTCGCTATCACCTCTGTAAGTAAAGATAATCGTGTCCCGACACCGAAGCATCGCGGTTATCATCGCCCTACAGGATGTTATCGCCTTTACTGCCGTCTAAATAATCATTGCCGTCTTGCCCAATAATCAAATCATTGCCTACGCCACCATACAGAAAATCAGCACCGCCACCGGCTGTCACACGATGTAGCGAATCATAAAGCGGTACTTTGGCAGTGAGCGAATAATCCAGTTTCACGGTCAATCACAATCTCCCATTCGTCCATACCACGATGGGTAAAGCTGAAACTATTTAAATATTGAGGCTCCCATGTCTCCCGTTTTTAAACGTATATTCAAACGTCAGCGAAGCCGCTGCAGCAGATGAAACCGTCGGCATCATTGTGCCCGGTCCCGGTACAAAAGGCATAATCGGAGCAATCGGTGTATAGCCATAGGTCACACCGTTTCCCTCAATATAAAGTGATTGGCTGCGGTTGCCATAACGGTAAAATGCATCACCGAAAATCACATCGTCTCCTGCCCCGCCGAAAATAGTATCACTGCCTTCACCACCCGTCAGCAGGTCACGGTTTTGACTACCGTAAACCTTATCATTGCCTTCATCAGCGGCGGCCCAGTCACCTCGTTCGCTGGTACTCTCTTCAAGCAAATGGCTGCCTTTGAATTCACTGTAGACAATATCATCACCTGCAGCGGCATAAATCAGATCACGTCCGCTACCATCGATAATGTCACGGTCAAGAGCCTTTCCCACCTCAGATTTGTCAGCTGACACAAAACCACTGCCGTTTAAAACATCATTGCCATCGCCGCCATCAATCACATCCGCACATAGCTGCCGTAAATGCGGTCATTGCCCGCACCTGCCGCCACAGTCAGCGCATCTGCCGCACCTGTAAAAACAATATCGTCTTTATTGCCGCCGGCGAGGTTGAAATGATGCCCGTTTCCGGAAGCATAAAAGATTTTGTATTTATCCGCCCGTCCGTAACCGCCCGTCAATATCAAACTTCCGGAAGCTGCCGTATCAGGTGCATCTTTAGTGACCAATTCGATACCCAGTCCGCTTGCACTGTCTCCGCGGAAAAAATCTTGGATCACAGCCGTATCACCACCATGCTTAACCATCAATACATTACTTCCTTCAGGGCGTACCGCCGTCATCTGATGATTAGGCTTACCGTCTTCGCTCACGCTGAACCAAGACTTATCCTCAGCACTGTTGCGCATAAATCTTGCTGCTTTCAGGCCGTCTGAAAAAACAATACTGCCGTTCAGGTCGCTATTAAATACCGTGTCCATACCCTTGATATGGTAAGTATCATGGATACTCCCGCCTTCCATATAGTCAAAGCCGGCTTGACCGTCCAATACATCGTCCCCCAAACTGCCAAACAAACGGTCATCCGCTGCATCACCAGTCAAGGTATCAGCGGAATCAGAGCCAAAACGGATATATTTTTCTTTCGAAAAAGGAATATTTCCTCCTGTTACAGAAAGCCCAAGCTCTGCTTTGCCACCAGAATAATGGGAAAGGCCAATAGCAGATTCATCGTACAACCTCTGAGAGTACTCTTCTTTATGCCGTTTTTACTTCCAACATCTTCATCCGTCTGCTGGGATAAGATTCGGTCATACTGTTGGGATTCTCCTGCGAAAACAGACTCAAATAACCATCGGCATTGTATCTGCTGTAATCCATTCCTGTGAAAACAAAAGGATTTAATGCTTTCAAAGCATAACGCATTGCTAAGCCTTCATCGGAGTCTTCAAGTGCTTTTTCAAAACTGATCTCTTTAAAGCAGTAATTCCTACCAGATTTCTCCAGATATTCTTTTAATTCATGAAGGTGTTGATGGTAATTTTGGCGTGAATCCGCATTATCTGAGATATCGCCAACCTGCGTCTCAGCGACACCCTTACCCAAAAGCATCTTTCTTACCTGATCCAATAAGATTTCCAATGAATTTGCTGCCCGATTGCCGACACGGTTTAAAAAGAAATTCAACCGCTCCAGCGTTAAGTCCGGATCCATTATCGACAATACATAGCCCAAAGCCAGCGCATCGGTGATTTTGTACATATAATGGTTGGGCAGCCCCGTACCTTCTTCATTAAAAATCGGCCGAGGCCGCATTGGAAGCCGAAACCGGACAATACCTCGAACAAAAGCAGTTGCAGCCCGGCCGGCGTAACGGCCACAGCAAAAAAACCGTCAAAACCGGTTCC
>NZ_PXYY01000144.1 GCF_003013245.1 Neisseria iguanae | reverse complement strand
GCAGGCGTTGCCTTGTGGTCAGTTGTGTGTCGGCCATGTTGCTTTTTGTTGTCGGGAAAGGCAGTATGCTACCGCATACTGCCTTTTTCTGTTGGTGGAACGTTGCACTTGTCAGGCAAATGTAAGGACATTTTCCGATTTGGATTGGCTGATTGCCGAACATCACCGCACGGGTGAAGGTGAAAATGCCAAATCGGTAATTTATCTGTTGGGACGAAAGGCCGCCTGAAAAGTGAGGTCATCGTTTCAGGCGGCCTTTGTTTGTTTCAGCAACGGCTTTATCATACGTCCGTTAAGAATTGGATGATTGAATCGAACATGGAAAAACTTTTCGACATCAACGAACGCGGTTATAGCGTGCGCTGCAAATTATTTTACGAAAAAGACCTGTATGCGGTGGAAAACGTGGTGATTGTGATGCACGGTTTCGGCAGCAGCAAAGACGGCCGCTCGACGGTGAAATTCGGCGAGCGTCTGATTGCCAAGTATCACAATTATGCCGCGCTGGCGTTTGATTGGCCTTGCCACGGATCGGATGCGCGTAAAAAATTACTGTTAGATGAATGCATTGCTTATTTGGCTTTGGTGGTTAAATATGCGCAAACGCAGCTTAGTGCCAAGCATGTTTATGCTTATGCCAATAGTTTCGGTGGCTATCTCACGCTGAACTACATGGCGCAAAACGGCAATCCGTTTCACAAAGTGGCATTGCGCGCGCCGGCGATTCAGATGTATCAAACGCTGCTTGATAATATGTCGGCGGATGAGCGCAGCAAAGTGCAAAAAGGCAAGGAAGTGTTGCTTGGTTTTGAGCGCAAAATGAAAATTGGTAAGGATTTTCTCGATGCTTTGCATTCGGCAGATGTGATGCGGCATGATTATTTGGACGAGGCGGATAATCTTTTGATTCTGCACGGCACGGCAGACGAGATGACCGACATCGGCGTGTCCAAAAGGTTTGCAGAAAATAATGTAGTTGAGCTGATTGAAGTGGAAGGCGCGGATCATCCGTTTTCCCAACCGAAACACATGGACGTGGCGATTCAGAAAATTATCGGCTTTTTCGCGGATTGAGGCCGTCTGAATGACGGACGATTTTTTATATATGCCATTGAGCCGCGTATTTTCAGACGGCCTTTGTTATAATGTTAACCGATTTATTTTTTGAACTGTCAACATGACTGAAAGCAATAAAGACCTGCTCGGTTCCGCTTGGATTGTTGTGGCTGCGGTGGGCTTTACCATTATGAACCTGTGTATCAAAGCGGCTTCGCAGGAATTCAGCCTCAACAGCGGAGAGCTGGTGTTTTGGCGCATGAGTTTTGCCGCACTGGTGTTGGGTATAATAGCCAAAGCGCGCGGCGAACGCTTTGCCACACCGCATTGGAAACGTCATCTCAACCGCAGCGTGGTTGGTACGATAGCGATGTTGTGCCTGTTTTATGCGGTGATGCATTTGCCGCTGGCCACGGGGGTGACATTAGGCTACACATCGTCGATTTTTTTGGCGGTGTTTTCATTTTTAGTGTTGAAAGAACGCATCGCGCTTTATACACAGGCGGTGTTGGTGTTGGGCTTTATCGGCGTGATGGTGTTGCTGAACCCGTCGTTTGAAAGCGGCCAGGTTTTCCCCGCATTGATTGGTTTGGCCGGTGGCGCGATGTCGGGTTGGGCGTATATGCAGGTGCGTGAATTGTCGCTCTTGGGTGAGCCGGGTTGGCGGGTGGTGTTTTTCCTGTCGATTACCGGCATGGCGGTGTCGGCTGTGTGGGCGAGTTTCTCCGGCTGGCATGCTTTATCGTGGGGCAGTGCACCATATTTGTTGGGTATTGGTAGCAGCGCGACAGTGGCGCAGTTGTGCATGACCCATGCTTATAAGGTGGGCAACAAATTTACCGTGGCATCGTTGTCGTATCTGACGGTGGTTTTTGCTGCCTTATCGGGCATGTGGCTGTTGGGTGATAAAATCACTTGGCAGGAAGTGCTCGGTATGATTATTATTGTGGCTAGCGGTGTATTAAGCGGCATTAAGCCGGTTTGGATAAAGCAGCTTTTTTTCAAATAAAATGAGGAGTAAAAAATGATTTCTATCCGCGAGCAATCTTACGGCCTGAATGTGGCCTTGTACAACGAATTTACACTGGAAGATTTTCATGAGCTGGAGCAGGCTTTGCTCAATTGCAAACAAAAAATCCGCTTGCCCGATATGCTCTTGGATATGACACTGTTGAAAGATTTCACCATTGATATGGCGGTGGAACAGATTAAATTTTTAAACGAACATGAAGACGATTTCGGCCGTGTAGCGGTGGTGACCGACGATATTTGGATTAAACTCGGCGCTCGGTTATCGAGCCTGATTACCAACCAGCATCCGAAATATTTCGACGATGTGGCCGAAGCACAAGCATGGCTGTTAGAACGTAATTCTAAATAATCATTTAAAGGCCGTCTGAACGCCGTGCGGTCGGCCTTTCGCTTTGCAAACTGCATTACTATACAATAACTAGGATTTAAACATGGGCCTTTAGTACACGGTTATTAGCGTGCGCATGAATAGGGTTGAGATACGCAGGGCTATGTCCGCCCGGAAAGTATTGGCGGCGGGAATCCATACTTCCGACCATGCGGCCTGTTACGACGGTTTCGTAAATGAAGGGCTGTTTGGCAAGGCATTAGCGGCAGACAGAAGCCTGTGCGAGCGTATGACTTTGGTGAGTAAATGCAGGATTTCTTTTCCCACTGCGACCTTGCCCGGGATGAAAAGCAAATTTTACGACAATAGCGAGGCTCATATTATCTGATCGGCAGAGCATTCGGTTAGAGAGCTGGATTGCCGTTATCTGGATTTGCTACTGATACACCGCCCATCGCCCTGCCTGGATTGAGAAGAAGTGGCGATGGCGTTCGAAAATCTGCATTCGCGCGATTTGGTGCGCCACATTTTGGTGTGTCGAAATACACGTTAATCCATGCTTCTTCGCTGAAGCAGATCGTCATCGCATCAACCGCATTTTTAATACGCTCAATTTTGCCAGAGCCGACAATCGGCATCATGCCGCTTGGATGGTCGGGCAGCCAAGCCATAGGCCAGCGTGTCGATGCGGGGTTTGTTGAAGGCTTCGCCCGTTTTCACTAAGGCTTGGGCAACACATTGGCTTTGTTCACGCGGCCGTCAAACAATTTGCTGCCCGCCAAATGTGACCACGCCATCGGGTTGACACATTTCTCCAAGAGATAATCCAAGCTGTCTTCTTCAAATGGCGCAATGCGCAAAGGGGAAACTTCAATTTGGTTGGTTGCCAAGGCTTAGTTTATAGTAAGATTGCAACATATTGAATTTTTGAGCAGAATAGTTCGGTATTGCCGGCCGGTTGATACCCGAACTTTGATTTCAAATGTTTCAGACGGCCTTTAGGAACATAGTCCCGGGCCTTTGCAAAAAAACAGATTTGAGCGTAGTTCGAAGTTAGAGCACAGAAAACGCAGACATATGACAAAGATAGGCAAGCTTTCGAGCAACGCATCACCCAAAAATGCACCAAAGACAGGGATTTTACAAAGATCCCGGGGCGTCTGAAAAAATACTTGACCCTGCCCCTATGGTAAGGTTTATATTTACTGTCATCTGGCATCTAATGAGTGAAAGATACGCCAATGGCGGCAACGCCCGTTGGATGCGCTATATCCCTTCATCCGGCCCGATGCCGTCCGCTGTAAAA
>NZ_PXYY01000143.1 GCF_003013245.1 Neisseria iguanae | reverse complement strand
CAAGGCAGGCGGGTGGGTTTTATTGATTTTGAAGACAATCCTGCCGCTGCATTGGATATTATCCAATGCCAAAGTCGCGATTGGCTGTGTTACCTGCAATCGACGCTGCTGATATTACAGCGGCAAAGGCGGTACCAACCTTTCCCTGCCGTTTTTAAGATGCCGGATACAGCCGCTTTCCCTGCTGCCGCGCGTCCGCGTTTGCCCTTACGCCGACCGCCGAAACAACCCCGTCCGGCCCGGTGGGGCCTCGGAAACCCTGCCGGCTTCCTGCACCAAATGACAGGCTGTCACCCGGCTGGTTTACGGTAGGACAACATAGCCCAATCGGGTTGGATACCCAGAATATCAGCGGCTGCACGGGCTGTGGCTTCCGGTACGAAAAACCGGAGAAGTTTTCTTTGGGCATCCTTTGTTAATTTGCAATTGGTTATCTTTATTTTTGCAGTCTGACATGACTGCTAATCTACTTCAGCCTCTCTAAATTTTTCTTAAAAACTTTCAGACAGCCTGATATAAAGTTGATTTTTATCAAATTAGTCGGTTTATTTTTTAATTCATGTAAAATTTTCTTGACGTGGTACAACAAACTACATAGCATGTGTTTCACATTAGTTACATAATTCAATGTATTGCACAGCATGACGTGACAATTGACGAAAATTTGTAACTGGATAACACCGATGTTGCTGGCAGTCGGTTAAACCACCTTATCGCTTGAAGTCGCTTTTAAATCCGGCCCAAACAATAAAAACTAAAACGGTTGTTTGTTTCCTGATGAACTGGAGATTTGCATGAAAACTCAAAGAAACTTTGCTGCTGTTTGTATCGCTTTAGCTGCCACGCCTTTTGCTGCAGCCAATCCTGCCGACAGCGGGCGTGATGCCGCCGCGTTATCGACTACCGGTGATTATGTCAATTCCGGAAGCATTATCCGTAAAGACGAAGATAAAATCAGCATCTTCAATGATTTCCTGACTGTAAACAGCGCATTTCGCGTTCGTGTCGACAGCGGAGATACTGCCGCCAACAACAGCAGCGTTAACCCCACACTTGAAAACACCCACAGCGAATTCAACGCAGAATTTTGGGTTCGTGCGAATCTTTATAAAGACTGGAAAGCAGTGGCGCAAATCGAACCGAACATTGATTTGGAAACCGGTAAATTTCGTGGCGACCATGATGTACCGGTGAACAAGCTCTATGCCGAAGGTACGGTTTACAATTTTGGCAGCCACAGCATTAAAGCGCGTGTCGGTAAATTTGGCGCATTCTCTTCATACGGCCGCGTTTGGGATACCGAAGTGACCGGTGCCGAATTATTCTTCGACAACAAAGTATTGCCGACCAAAGTGACGGCAGGCCGTCGTACCGGCTACTTCAATGACAATGTCTGGGGTATAGGCGGCCGCCGCAAACATTTTGCTTCGATTCAAAGTGTTTATCCGGTAAATGAAAACATCAATATCGGCACGACCGTCAGCTATATGAAAGATGTCGATATCGGTAACCGCCATAATGCCAAAAATACGTTATTCGGCGAACTGGGGACCGACATCAAATTCAACGGTGATTGGCGCTGGATGGCTGCGGTCAGCAAATCGAACATCAAAGCCTACAACAATGTCGGCCAAAAAATCAAAAACGACGGCGTATTCACTGAAGTCCGCTACAAATTGGCTGATTGGGATGTGCGCCATTCGTATGATGTCTTTTTGAACTACCGCCGCGTAGGTTCATTGTCGGGCGTATCTTCGGTTGAAGATTACAGTAAAAACGTTCAAGGCATTCAATTGGGTGCCACTTACATTCCTTGGAAAAACTGGAAGTTAAGAGGCTTCTACCTGCATGGTAAACAAGTTACCGCAACTGTTGGCAGCGACAAACAAGATGTGAACGTCGTTCGCGGCCAAGTAGAATACAAATTCTAATCAGAACCGGTAACCGGAAAAACAAATAGGGAAGCCTTGCTTGTCGGTTTCAGACGGCATGGTTTGGCATCTTAAAATTATTTAATTTTTTTAGGGGGCTGTCCTAGATAACCAGGGAAATTCAAATTAAGTCAGAGCTATCCCTATACGCAAAAGTCGTCTAAGCCGGTACAAACAAAACAAACTGATTGAACTGTTTGTTGCAGGAGTTACCGCCCGAACAGCATCCGGGTTAGTTTGGCGTAAACAAAAATACTGCAGCTTATTTTCATCGTTTACGATTACTTATTTATAGCCGATTAAAATCGAACCAATACTGCGTTGGTGCACCTTGCCGTACTGTCTGTACTGTCTGCGGCAGACTGCCTTGTCTCATTCCAAACCGAATCAACTATATTTTGGCAGACAACGTCAAGGTAAACGCGGTCGTGGTGCTGCCGGCAAAGTTGCTGTATTCGGGCTTTTAAAGCGAAACGGTAACGTTTTTACCATTACCGTACCGAATACGCAAACAGCTGCCTTGCTGCCAATTCTCCGCAAACAGGTTAGCCCTGACAGCATATGTTTATTGTTTATACGGACTGTTATCGCCGTTATGATGTGTTAGAGGTGGGTAAATTTACCCATTTTCATATCAATCACGGTACACATTTTGCTGAAAGATAAAATCCTATTAACGGGATTAAGCATTTTGGGAATCAGGCAAAACGGCATTGACGCAAGTTGAACGGTATTGCCAAAGCGCATTTCGAGCTGTATTTGAAGGAATGTGAACGGCGTTTTGGCAACAGCGGGATAAAAGTTCAAATTTCTATTTTAAAACAATTAACAATTAATAAGACAGGATTTATCTTGATTATCCAGGACAGCCACTAAAATTTAATTGTTTTGAATGCATTCAAGGCTGTCTGAAAAATTTCAGACGGCCTTGTTGTATGGATTTACCAGGTGTCGCGTTTGACTTTATCCAATTGCCGGCGGTCGCGTTTGGTCGGCCGGCCGTCAGGATAAGCGGCAATGATGCGGCTGGCTTGATTGAGCTGCTTTTGCTTTTCACGTTCAGATGCGGTTTTGGCATCTTCTTGGTAAAGCAACCTTGCTTCGGATGCAGGACGGCGTTGATGGTTGAGCGCCAGCACTTTAAACTTATAAGGCAGGGAATTCAAGGTCATGTCGATGGTGTCGCCGGCAGAAATATTTTTGCTGTTTTTTACTTTGGAGCCATTCACCTGAATCCGGCCAAGCTCAATGTGCTTTTGTGCTAAGGCACGGGTTTTGAAAAAGCGCGCCGCCCACAGCCATTTGTCGAGGCGCATGCTATAATTGTCTTGTTCGTTTTTCATAGATGTGTCAGAAAAGATTTGAATTGATTCAGAGTTTATCATAGGATACGTCGGCTAATGTATTACCGAACCCACCATAGTCACTGATATGACCGGGAGCATCGAAGCTTGTGCGCGAAGGCAAAGGAGATAAAGCATTGCTCGGCTTATAAACCACCGGCCAAGCTCATATCTGCCCGTATACCTGTCTGAACACAGCATCGGAAAGAACGGTTCAGACAGGCATCAGCTTGGCCTTGACCTGCGAATCCACAACTTATGAAAACAACTTCTCCAAAATACAAATTATCAATCAATTACAGTACCGAATTAGAAAAACGGGCAAAACGGCAAAACAGCGGTATGGCGCGCCATATTTTGGCCGGTGGCAAAGTGGTATGGATACGTCGGGCCGGCCCGCATAATCCGGCATGGCGCTATTGGTTGATGGGTATGCTTGCCAAACTGTTGCATGCCAAAGTGCT
>NZ_PXYY01000142.1 GCF_003013245.1 Neisseria iguanae | reverse complement strand
CAGTCAAACCTGAGGCAGAAAGGCGTAATATTTGCCGGAATTTCTGCTCAGAAAGTTTACCGGGCTTTGGGTACTTGTTTTTAATATAAATATCAGAAGCTTACCATAAAGTTTTATGATTTTGCTTCCTAAGCCTCTTTGATAAACGTTTAATCGAATTATTTCCACACCAATAAAGCATGATTGCGTTTGCCGCGGCGCAGAATGGTGTATTTGCCAAACTGTTTGTGTTCATCGGTCAACAGATAAGCATCGTCCGGTTTTTCCGCAGCGTGGTTTGGATTGTTTGGCTCGGTAATCGCTGCACCATTTACTACTATTGCTTTGCTTTTCACGAAGCCGCGCGCTTCCTTATTTGATTGCGCCAAACAGCTGGTTACCAATGCTTCAACTACGTTTACGCTGTCGGAAACTTCAAATGCGGGCAAGCCGTCAAGGGCGAGTTGCTCGAAATCAGCTTCGGTCAGGTTGCTTTGGTCTTCAGCAAACAAGCTGGCGGAAATGCGTTGTGCCGCTTCCAAAGCCGCTTCACCGTGAATCAGGCGGGTCATTTCTTCGGCCAAAATGCGCTGGGCTTCCGGCTTGTTGCCGCTGGTTTGGTCTTTCGCTTCGATGGCATCGATGTCTTCAATGCTCAAGAAAGTGAAGAATTTCAAGAATTTATACACATCGGCATCGGCCACTTTCAACCAGAATTGGTAGAATTGATACGGCGAGGTTTTCTTCGCATTCAACCATACCGCACCGCCTTCGGTTTTGCCGAACTTGGTGCCGTCTGATTTGGTCACCAATGGCAGCGTTAAGCCGAAGACTTGTTTCTGATGCAGGCGGCGGGTGAGGTCGATACCGTTTGTGATATTACCCCATTGGTCGGAGCCACCGATTTGCAGCTGCGCGCCGTGGCGTTTGTTGAGTTCGGCAAAGTCATAGCTTTGCAGCAGGGTGTAGGCAAATTCGGTAAACGAAATACCCACATCGTCACGGTCGATACGCTGTTTTACCGATTCTTTCGCCAACATCGCATTCACTGAAAAATGCTTGCCAATGTCGCGCAGGAAATCCAAGCAATTCATATTGCCGAACCAATCGGCATTGTTGGCCATCACCGCTGCATTGTCGCCTTCAAAGCTCAAAAACGGCGTGAGCTGGTTGCGGATACTTTCTACCCAACCGGCTACCGTTTCCGGCGTATTCAGGCTGCGCTCGACTGTTTTAAAACTCGGGTCGCCAATCATACCGGTCGCGCCGCCGACCAATGCAATCGGCGTATGGCCTGCCTGTTGGAAACGGCGCAAGGCCAATACCGGCAGCAAATGGCCGATGTGCAGGCTGTCGGCAGTCGGGTCGAAACCGCAGTATAAAGCGATTTTTTGTTCGTTCAATAAAGCTTCCAAAGATTCGATTTCGGTGTTTTGCGCGATTAAGCCGCGCGATTGTAGGTCTTGGATGACGCTCATCGTTTTGTATCTTCTAAAAAAATTAGCGGTTTTGTAATTCGTTAATTGTAACAAATTTAATGGATTGGGTGCTTAGGGTTTTGCAATAACATTCGGTTTTCGACAAATTTCTTAGCCAAAGCTTCTCCACCGTAAGGGTTAATGTGATCTAAATCTGAATACACAGGTAAACCATCAATTTTAAGATTATCAGGAATTAACGCTGCAACATCAATAATTCGAACATTGGCAAATTGTTCAGCAAGTTGGCGAATGCGTTGATTGGCCTGAGCGGTAAAGTCTTCCGTGGTTTTCAATTTTTTTTCAAATCTGTTTAATCTTTGCTCAAGCTGGTATGCGCGCAAGGCCGGGTATTGGATTTTTTGATTATCCATAAAGATAACAACCTGTTGCTTTTCTTTAGAAAGTTTAGCCAGTGTTGACGCAAATTTTTTGAAGAAATCTGGATCGTAACCAACTGAAGTTGAATTTTCTGCCATTTGATTTGACCACCTCATGGCCAGTATAACAATCGGATAATTAGGCAGATGTTGTTCTGCATATTCATACATTGCGCGACAACTGGCATTTTTATGGAAAATTTTGGCATCATAACCATCGGCATAGGCGCAAGTATCTGAAGAAACCATCGTTGCAGCCCACTTTTCTTTTTTACCCACATAGTCGAAGAAAGTTTTATATTGGTCCGCATGAGAATCGCCAAGAATCAAGATATTCGGTTTTTGTGATTCATCACCCCAAACACATTTTTTATTCGTGTTGTTGTGACAAGAGGTGTAGGAGCGGGCCAATCCAATATCATTGTATTGATTCATGTAGGGTGATTTTAATAGCATATATGAAAATGCAGCAATGAGCAGGGTTGGTAAAACATATAGGTATAATGCTGATTGTTCAAATGAGCGTTTCCAGTTTTTAAATGGTTTCTCAACTAAGAAATACGAAGCAATTGAGAGCACCAGAATTAAAGCAGTTGATGGAAAAATTAAACGATGAGGAAGAGTGTTTTCGCCTGTAATATATCGTGTAAAAGCCAGTACCGGCCAATGCCATAAATATAAAGAATAAGAAATTAAGCCAATACTAACGACCCATTTCCAGCGAAAGAGGTTCTTTACTTTATGATCAAAGTTATTAAAGTAAATTAAAGTTGCTGCCGCCAGGCAGGGAATAATGGCAGCCGGTCCGGGAAAATAAGGGGTCTGTTGCGTAAAGAGAAACAAGCAAGCAAAAAGAGTGATTAAGGAGACTATGCTTGCAAATGCCGCATATTGTTCACCGATAAATTTTCCCTGTTGTTGCTGATATTGCATCCAGACAGCAGTTAATGAGCCAAACAGCATTTCAAAAGCACGCAGATGAGGTAAATAGTATTTCTCAGCCAAAACAGGAATAAAAGAGGCTACAATACTAAGAAAAATCAACGAAATCAAAAAAGTAAATTGTATTTTCCAGCTCTTTTTAATGAAGAGTAAAAGTAGAATAGGAAAAATGAAATAGTATTGTTCTTCTACGGATAATGACCAGATATGTAATAAAGGTTTTTCTTCCTGTATGGGTTCGAAATATCCTTGACCTCGTGCATAGTAAAGATTAGCGGCAAAACCTAATGATGCTAATGCAGATTTCCATAAGATGAAGAAATCATCTTTAGTAAAAATGAACACGGCGACGATCATGGAGATGCCAACCATTACCATAAATGCGGGAAGGATACGTTTGATGCGGCGGATATAAAAATTTTTAAATGAGAATTCTCCCTTGCTCATTTCACGGTGAAGAATCATCGTAATTAAGAAGCCAGAGATAACAAAAAAAATATCAACCCCTAAGAAACCGCCAGGTAACCAACTTTTTTCGATATGAAAAATAACTACAGCCAATACGGCAATAGCTCGTAATGTATCAATATCGGCACGGTAGGGTAAGACTTTACTCATCAAAAACCTTTAAATGGAAAAAATTATATCATTCTACTGATAGATTAAATAAAGCTAGAGAGAGTATTACCGAATGGTTGCAAAATGAATTTAATTGGTTGTTTTATGGGAAGAAAAGCGTAGATGTCTATTCTTTAAGTTAATGATAATAATGATATTTTTATATAATAAATAGTGGTTTGCGTATAAAAAAGCGACCTTTTAGGTTGCTTTTTTTGAGTGAAAATCGGTACTGTTCAAAAATCTGTGTCAATCCCCTAACCCCCCATAAAGGAGAAGACACATGACCAAACCCGCATTTGATTTCGAAACCGCACTCAGGCAACTTCAGTCCGGACAGGCACTGACCGGTAAA
>NZ_PXYY01000141.1 GCF_003013245.1 Neisseria iguanae | reverse complement strand
CGTACCGGAACCGTACCCGGTGCTTCAAAAGTCATGCTGCAAAAGGTTATCCGGGGCCATCTCCCTATCAAAGGCGTTACCAATACCGGTGGCCGGCGTGGTTCTGGTTGATATGGGCTGTGAAAAACACTTCCGTGTCCGTCACGCAGATAACGGGTTTGCCGGAGGGGTTCGGCATATTGGGGTTATGCAAAAAAAAAAAAACAGGCCGGTTGAATTTAACGGCGTATCCGGACGGACGTTTTATTGGCACCTAGAAGAAACGGGATTCCGCTTTAATCACAGACATGATAACCTGTATGCAATTTTGTTAGAAATGTTATGGAATATGCCGTTGGATTAGATTTGCTTCCTAAGCCCCAAACAAAATATATAAAACAAAAGCCGTCTGAAAATCTTTTCAGACGGCCTATTTCATTAATCAGGTATTTGAACCAAAATTCTATTCGATTATTCCGCAGTCAGCACCACTTTCATGGCCTGATTTTCAGAAGCGTGTTTGAATACATCATATGCCTCTTCCAATTCGCTGAATTTAAAGCGGTGGGTAATCATCTTGGTGTAATCTACCGAGCTGGTCGAAATTGCTTTCAACAGCATTTCGGTTGTATTGCTGTTCACCAAACCGGTTGTAATCGCGAGGTTTTTAATCCACAGTTTTTCCAGTTTGAAATCAACTGGCTGTCCATGCACACCCACCACAGCGATATGACCGCCCGGCTTGACGATTTCTTGGCACATATCCCAAGTAGCCGGAATGCCGACTGCCTCAATCGCGCAGTCCACACCATCTTCGCCGACAATATCGAATACCTGTTTTTCCACATTGCCTGAGCTTGGGTTAATCACATGGGTTGCGCCCAATGCTTTTGCCATTTTCAAGCGGTTTTCGTCCATATCGCACACAACCAATGCAGCAGGGCTATAAAGCTGAGCCGTCAACAAAGCCGACATGCCCACAGGGCCTGCGCCGGCGATAAATACGGTATCACCTGGTTTCACATCGCCATATTGTACACCGATTTCATGCGCGGTCGGCAGCGCATCACTCAACAGTAAGGCCACTTCATCATTTACCGAAGCAGGTAATGGAATCAGGCTGTTGTCCGCATAAGGTGTGCGCACATATTCGGCTTGCGTGCCATCAATCATATAGCCCAAAATCCAACCGCCGTTGCGGCAGTGTGAATAGAGTTGTTTTTTACAGTTGTCGCAGGTGCAGCACTTGCTCACGCAAGAGATGATGACCTTATCGCCCACCTTGATATTTTTTACAGCCGAACCCACTTCCTCTACAATGCCGACACCCTCATGACCAAGAATGCGGCCATCGGCCACTTCAGGGTTTTTACCCTTCCAAATGCCCAAGTCGGTGCCACAAATCGTGGTTTTAACGATTTTTACCACCGCATCGGTTGGATCGATAATTCCAGGGCGCGGTTTTTCTTCAAAACGGATATTATTCGCTCCGTGATACACCATAGCTTTCATAGTACAACTCCTTTTATTGTTTGATGAAACACACTTTCGATATAACCTATTTATAGTCTTACCACCGATGAAAGTCAATTTCATTTTTTCAACATGTTATAACATAACATGTTGTTTTAAAACAATTTTTGATGCAACACAAATTCACCTGACCGATCTGAAACCATGCGCCAATCCTCAAACTTTTCCACCCGCCTGATACAATGGCAGCAGCAATACGGCCGCCACCGTCTACCTTGGCAGGTTAAAAATCCCTACGCCGTTTGGCTGTCGGAAATCATGCTCCAGCAAACACAAGTTGCCACCGTATTGGATTATTACCCGCGCTTCCTGAACCGCTTTCCCGATGTGGAAAGCTTAGCCAATGCCGCCGAAGATGATATCTTGTCGCTTTGGGCAGGCTTGGGCTATTACAGCCGCGCGCGCAATCTGCACAAAGCGTCCAAGCAGATAATCGAACAATTCAGTGGTGAATTCCCACAAACCCGAATCGAATTGGAAACCCTGTGCGGAGTCGGCCGCAGCACCGCCGCCGCCATTTCTGCCTTTGCCTTCAACCAGCGAGAAACCATCTTAGACGGCAACGTCAAACGCGTGTTGTGCCGCGTATATGGACTTGACGGCAATCCTCAAGACAAAAAATTTGAAAACCAACTCTGGCAGCTTGCCGAAAGCCTGCTGCCGTCTGAAAACAGCGACATGCCCGCCTACACGCAAGGTTTAATGGATTTGGGCGCAACCGTATGCAAACGCACCAAACCGCTTTGCCACGAATGCCCGATGAGCAATATTTGTGAAGCCAAAAAGCAAAACCGCATTGCCGAGCTGCCACGTAAAAAAACGGCAGTTGAAGTGCAAACTCTGCCGCTTTATTGGCTGATTGTACGCAACCGAGATAATCGAATCCTGTTGCGCAAACGTCCGGCCAAAGGCATTTGGGGCGGCCTGTATTGCGTGCCTTGTTTCGAAAACCTGGTAGATTTGTACCAATACACCCAAACTTTAAATCTTGATTCAGACGGCCTAAATGAACAAGCCGCGTTTACCCACCGCCTGACCCATCGTCTTTTGATGATTACCCCGTTCACCACAGACGACAAGCCTTCTGAAAACATTTCAGACGGCCTATGGATAGCGCAAGAAAATTTGGCTGATTATGGTTTGCCCAAACCATTATTGAATTATCTCAACCAAGCACAAAAAAACTTGTTTTAATTTTTCTAATTCAACACAAAAGGCCGTCTGAAACATTTCAGACGGCCTTTTTTATCTATTTAATCAACGATGTACCACATTATAACGCTTTTCCAAGCGCAGGAAGATCCAGCCCAGGCAAGTCGTCATCAAGAGGTAAATCAGCGCCACGGTATAAAGCGGCTCTTCATATACCGAATAGCGGCCGGAAATCGTGTTTTGCACATAAGCCAATTCCGCCACCGCAATCGCCGATAACAGCGAACTGTCTTTCAGCAACGTAATAAATTCATTCGCCAACGGCGGCAGCATACGGCGCAAAGCTTGCGGCAAAATCACATAACGCATGGCTTGCGGGTAAGTTAAGCCCAACGAGCGCGCCGCTTCGATTTGACCTTTATCAATCGACTGGATACCCGCACGGAAAATTTCCGTGATATACGCACCCGCGTTCACCATCAAAGCCAGCGTACCGGCAATCAGCGCACCATAACCGCGACGCAGCTGCACCGCCGCATCACCGCTTACCAGCCAACCGTCTGCCGGGTGAATCAGCGCGACCGCCCAAATGAAATACCAAATAAAAATCTGTACAAACAGCGGCGTCCCGCGAAACAGCGTCACATACACCAGTGACACCGTACGCAACAGCCATGCCGCGGTTTTCAACAGCACGCCGCCTTTTTCAAAATGCACCAGTCGCGCCAGCGCGCCAATCAAACCCAGTACCGTACCGCCCAAGGTTGCCACAAAAGTCAAACCCAGCGTCGTCAGCGCGCCGTAAAAGAACATCCAGCGATATTCATAAATAATGTCAAAACGAAAATCCATATCCCGCTCTTATTCAGAAGTTTCCACCGCACCATGATCGGCATGCCGGCGAATCGTGGCAAAGAAACTTGGCATTTTACAAGAAAATACAAACTTTGAATGCCTTTTATCGCATAAATTTGATTTCAAACGGCCTTTTTACACTTACATGTAAGCCGCCGCCGACTTTTGCACTTTGTTGCAGTAGCTTTTGCACTCTAGGCTTTGCGAAAGTTTCGCCAGCTTTTGCACTATATCGGATGATGAGAAATAAGAAAAGCGACGCTACCGTCGCTT
>NZ_PXYY01000140.1 GCF_003013245.1 Neisseria iguanae | reverse complement strand
ATTGGAAATTGTTGGAACCGGGCGAAGTGCGTCTTGCGCAAATACAATGGGGTTGGCCGTAAATCTTGCCTGCTGTTCCTGAAAGAATGCGGGTTCCGCTTTGACTTCGGCACACCGTCCGGGCAGCTTGAAATGCTGCGGCAATGGTGTGGTGTTTGGGGCTAATCTACGTCAGCTCCAAAATTATTCAGACGGTCTGTGCGCTTGATAGAACCCGGCCGGAAGTCGGGCAAACCTGCCGGACAATCTGTTTCGTATGGCGGTAATGACAGGCCATCAGATACGGCCAACCCACATGGTATAGCTGTTTTACTAAATAATTAGCACATAAATATCCAAATGCCGTCATTCCTGCCTTCCCGGGAATGACGAATTTCAGGTTTCAGACGGCATGAGAAAAATTTGTACTCATTTTTAAGTTAAACGGCTATAGTTCACATCAAAGGCCGTCTGAAACTTTCAGACGGCCTTTGATTTATTTCACGATATTAAAATCAATGAAATGATTAGATACCTTGTGCCAGCATCGCATCAGCCACTTTCACGAAACCGGCAATGTTCGCGCCGTCAACGTAGTTCACGCTGCCATCTTCACGGGTACCGTATTTTACGCAGTTTTCGTGGATATCTTTCATGATGTTGAACAGGTTTTTGTCTACTTCTTCCCGCGTCCAAGACAAACGGATGGCATTTTGGCTCATTTCCAAACCTGAAGTGGCCACACCGCCTGCATTTGACGCTTTGCCCGGTGCGTACAGAATTTTGGCATCCAAGAATTGTTTCACCGCACCCAAAGTTGACGGCATGTTGGCACCTTCGGCAACTACTTTACAGCCGTTGGCCAACAAGGTTTTGGCTGCTTCTTCGTCCAATTCGTTTTGGGTCGCGCAAGGCAGGGCTACATCGGCAGCCACGCCCCAAGGTTTTTGGCCTTCGAAGTATTGCAAGCCTTGTTCTTTGGCGTATACAGCCAAACGTTCGCGACGTACTTCTTTCAATTCGATCAAAGCAGCCAATTGTGCTTCGGTCATGCCGCTGTCAGGGAATTGAACGAAACCGTTGGAGTCGGAGACAGTCAGCACTTTTGCACCCAACTGAATCGATTTTTCGGCAGCGTATTGCGCCACGTTGCCCGAACCGGAAACCAACACGCGTTTGCCTTTCATGCTGTCTTGTTTGGTTTCCAGCATGAATTGTGCGAAATACACGCAGCCGTAACCGGTGGCTTCAGGACGAATCAAGCTGCCGCCCCAAGTCAGGCCTTTACCAGTCAACACAGAAGCGAATTCGTTGCGGATTTTTTTGTATTGGCCATACAGGAAACCGATTTCGCGGCCGCCCACACCGATGTCGCCGGCCGGTACGTCGGTATTTGGGCCGATGTGGCGGTACAATTCGGTCATGAAGGCCTGGCAGAAACGCATTACTTCAGCGTCAGATTTGCCTTTAGGATCGAAGTCAGAACCGCCTTTACCTCCACCCATCGGCAAGGTAGTCAACGCATTTTTGAACACTTGCTCGAATGCCAAGAATTTCAACACGCCCAAATCAACGGTCGGATGGAAACGCAAGCCGCCTTTGTAAGGGCCGATGGCAGAGTTCATTTGAATACGGTAGCCGCGGTTCACCTGCACTTCGCCTTTGTCATCCACCCAAGTCACGCGGAACATAACCACACGCTCAGGCTCAACAATGCGCTCCAGCAGGTTTTGCTGGGTATATTTAGGATTGTCTTTCAAGAAAGGTTTCAAGCTTTCGAATACTTCTTCCACCGCTTGGTGAAACGGCTCTTGGTTAGGGTTATTTTTCTTCAACTTGTCGAACAAAGCATTTAAATCAGTCATAGTCAGCTCCAAAAAATAATCGGAAAGAAATCAATCCAAAATAGGCAATTTGTGGAATGGAATATAACCTTATTTTTTTTTGCTGCCAAGTATTTTTTTATAAAATTGTTGACATTATTTTAAATAAATTTTTCTTTGGAAAAATTTTATATCAATATATAAATAAAATTAAGCAATCTTTATTCTTTTTTTATGAAAATAAAAAAATAATAATCTTTAATTAAAAAACTATCTTTCAAAAATTTCTTGTGTAAATTTCCATCAAATTTGATATAGGGCAAGATTTTGTCAACAATCTGATGTGTTTTAATCCCATTGGTTAAAAGTTACCGACAGTCTATTTTCATTACTACAGCCGTCTGAAATGCTACAATAGCAGCCGTCAAAATCATAAGGAATACTCATGAAAGCCTATCACGACCTCATGCGCCGTGTTATTGACCACGGCACCGACAAATCCGACCGCACAGGCACAGGCACACGCTCGGTTTTCGGCCATCAAATGAGCTTCGATTTGAGCCGGGGCTTTCCGCTGCTGACCACCAAAAAGCTGCACTTACGCTCCATCATTCATGAATTGCTGTGGTTTCTCAAAGGCGACACCAACATCAAATATCTCAAGGACAATAATGTTTCGATTTGGGATGAATGGGCAGACGAAAACGGCGACTTAGGCCCTGTTTACGGCTATCAATGGCGCAGCTGGCCGACACCCGACGGCCACCACATCGACCAAATCGCCAATGTGGTGGAACAAATCAAAAAAAATCCCGACAGCCGCCGCTTAATCGTTTCGGCATGGAATCCGGCCTTGGTCGATGAAATGGCCTTGCCGCCTTGTCACGCGCTGTTTCAGTTCTATGTGGCCGACGGTAAACTTTCCTGCCAGCTTTACCAACGTAGTGCCGATATTTTCCTGGGCGTGCCATTCAATATCGCCAGCTACGCTCTGCTGACGATGATGGTGGCTCAGGTATGCGGTTTGGAGGCAGGTGAATTTATCCATACTTTCGGAGATGCGCATCTTTACAGCAACCACTTCGAACAAGCCGAACTGCAATTAAGCCGCGAAACACGTCCGCTACCGGCTATGAAGATTAATCCTGACGTTAATGATTTATTTGAATTCAAATTTGAAGATTTTAAACTGGTGGGTTACGACCCGCATCCGCATATTAAAGCAGCGGTGGCAGTATAAATCCAAACAATATAAACAGGCCCCGTCTGAAAGACAAAATCTGCTTTCAGACGGCCTGAATCCTTTGCAAAAGCCTTCCCCAAACCCCCAAAAAAGCTTACTCTAAGTTATCAAGTAAGCTTTTTTCGGCTAAAAGGCCCTTATATTTTCTATATCCCTCGTCTTCATAGGGCATTTCCACCCTTTCAGACAACAACAGGCACACGAAGCCTGTTGGCAGCCTTTAGCAGGTTGGCACAAATTGCTTTCAAATGACTTTGCGCTGCGGCTTTCAGTAATCTGAAATAAGAAGCGCGGCTGTATCGGAATGGAGACAGCCGGAAGAGGGTATGCCCGGCGGCTCCGATTGGCGGCACGCTTGTGAAACGCGGCATTATCCCTCACCACTATGCTTTGGGACGGAAGCCCGGGTGTAACCAACGGTAAACAATATTGCTGTTGGCAGGGCCGTCAAACAGCCGGACCGCAAACGGTTCCCCGTCCCGAATGGTACTAATGGCATTGATCCGGTTCGTCAAATGCCAATCATACTGCCCATAACAGATTTCACCTTTAAACTCTACTATAATGAGCTGCTTGAAACCGCCTTTATCAAGATAAACAATCCTTCGTTTCTGTTCTGTAAAAACAGCCGGCCGCTTTAAAAATTTTGCTCTTTTTCCTGTGTCTGTCTACAGGTGTCGGCGATGCCGAAGTCGGCCGGAAAACCAATTTCGGCGCAGGCACCATTATCGCCAATTACGACGGTGTGAACAAACACAAAACCGTCATCGGAGACGAAGTGCTCATCGGTTCCAACAGCGTATT
>NZ_PXYY01000014.1 GCF_003013245.1 Neisseria iguanae | reverse complement strand
GTTGTGCCGCTTTGTCAATCTTTATCATCCGGTTACGCCGCATAAGAGTTTGAAAGGCGATACGCCGTTTGAAATCTGGCAGGCATCATTTCTCAAACGGTTGTGTAAATAACTCGGTTATTTCTTATACCTAATCCGCCTGCCGGTTTGCGAGCTTTCATACGCTTTTTCAATCAAATCCAACACTTGTGCCGCTTGCTGTACATTCACAACTGACGGTTCGCTTTCGGTCAATGCCGCATAAAGATTGCGGTAAAACGCACCGTAACCACCGCGCTCGCTCTGCATGGATTGGCGGATAACCCGTCCGTCGGTTTCAGTATGCAATATGCCCCATTCTTGCGGCGTTTCCATATTCTAACCGCCTTCGGGCAGCAACCGCCCACCAATGATGCTTCCTGATTATCCGCCTCTTGCTTGATATACGAACCTTTTTTACCGTGTAGTGTCATAAACGGCAAAGGCTCGCGGGCATATTTGGTGCCGATAAGCGAGACTTTCAGGCCGTCCGAATAATACAGCGCGATGTCGAAATTATCGTCATTCAATGCACCTTCATGCTGATGGCGGATATCAGCATAAATTTCAGACGGCATACCGAAAATGTCTGCCGCCATATCCAATAAATGCGAGCCCAAGTCATATACCAGCCCTACGTCTGCGCCGCCGGTTTCTTTCCAAGCTTTTTTATTCAAACCTGCCGCATAACGCTCGAAACGGAATTCTGCGTCAACGATTTCTCCCGACAGGCCGTCTGAAATCAGTTTCTTAGCCGTCAGAGCGCATTATCCCAGCGGCGGTTTTGATAAACAGCCAACAACACACCCTGCTTATCGGCAAAATCCGCCAATACCAACGCTTCTTCTGCTGTCGCGCAAAGCGGCTTTTCCACCACCACATGCTTACTGGCCGACAAAGCTGGCCGACAAAGCCTGTTTGGCCGATTCAAAATGCGTTTGATTCGGCGTGGTAATCACAATTAAATCTATTTCATCCATAAGCAAAGCATCAAAACTGCGTACAATTTCCGCATCTGGCAAAACGTTTTTTGTCTTGTCTCCGGTGCGCTCAAATACCTTCACCACATCAAACTACCTGTCCGCCTGCCAAAACGGCAGATGAAACACTTGCGCCGCCATGCCGAATCTGGCTAAGCCGATATTGATTTTTTTCATTTAGATTTCCTTTTCAAACGGCCTGATAGCAGAATATCCGTTATAATAGCGTGTTAACGAAACAGGCTGTATGCTTGATTGGCAAGATTCACGCCTGAACAGATTTCAGACGGCATAAGAAAGGACAAATCATGCGAAAACCACAACGCGGCTATGCCCGCCAAGACCGGGTTCGCGAACAAATCATGCGCGAACTGGCCGAACTCGTCCGCACCGATTTGAAAGACCCGCGAGCCGGTTTCATTACCATCAACGAAGTCGAAGTCACCTGCGATTACAGCCACGCCACCGTGTTTTACACCGTATTGGACGACAGCACCCGCGAAATCACCGAAGAAGCACTCGGCCATGCCAAAGGCCATTTGCGCAGCAAATTGGCCAAACGCATCAAGCTCTTCAAAATTCCCGAGTTACATTTCAAATACGACGAATCTTTAGAACGCGGCATGAGCATTTCCAGTCTGATCGACCAAGTGGCCGCCGAAAAACCGGTAGAAGATTAAACCATTCAATAAAGGCCGTCTGAACGATTCACTTTCAGACGGCCTTTTGCAGTTAAAACAACATGAATACCAAACCCAACAAACGCCCCGTCAACGGCGTTTTATTACTCGACAAACCCGAAGGCTTGAGCAGCAACACCGCTTTGCAAAAAGCCCGCCGATTGTACCGTGCCGAAAAAGCCGGCCACACCGGCGTGCTTGACCCGCTGGCAACAGGGCTGTTGCCCATTTGCTTTGGCGAAGCGACCAAATTTGCACAGTATCTGATTGACGCCGACAAAGCCTACACCGCCACGATGAAACTGGGCGAAGCCAGCACCACCGGCGATGCCGAAGGCGAAGTCATCGGTACTGCCCGCACCGACATTTCTCTACAAGAATTTCAGACGGCCTGCTCCGCGCTTACAGGCCGAATCCGCCAAGTGCCGCCGATGTTTTCCGCATTGAAACACGAAGGCAAACCGCTTTACGAATATGCACGCAAAGGCATTGTGATCGAACGCAAACCGCGCGACATCACCATTTATTCGATTGATATTAAAGAGTTTTCCGCACCCAAAGCCGTAATCGAAGTGCGTTGCAGCAAAGGTACCTACATCCGTACGCTTAGCGAGGATATCGCCAAACACATCGGCACCTTCGCCCACCTCACCGCCTTGCGCCGTTCTGAAACTGCCGGGTTTACCATTGATGAAACACACACTTTGGAAAAATTGGAGAATGTGAGCGAAGACGAACGCAACGCACTTTTGTTGCCCTGCGATGTTTTGGTGCGGCATTTACCCAAAATCACGCTGAATGACCGTGCTATAGAGATGCTGAAGTTCGGTCAACGTCTGCAATTTACCGAAGTCGTTTCAGGCGTGCAACCGATTCGGGTTTACAGCAATCGAGGTAGGTTCATCGGTTTAGTCGAATATCAACAGGAAATAGGCCGTCTGAAACCGCTGCGTTTGATGAATACCACCCACTCCGGCAGATAGCAGCAAAAAGGCCGTCTGAAAAGATGTTGATATTACTTTCGGGTGCCTTTTACATAAGGGCTTAGTAAGCAAAATCATAAAACTTTATGGTAAGCTTCTGATATCTATATTAAAAATAAGTACCCAAAGCCCGGTAAACTTTCTGAGCAGAAATTCCGGCAAATATTACGCCTTTCTGCCTCAGGTTTGACTGCTTCCGACACAGCCGGATTAACGGCTGCCAGTGTCCGAAGTGCCAACAACCCGTTCCCCAAACTGCGGCACCGTATTGCTGACGAATGTGGGAAGCAAATCCTGTTTTCAGGTATCACCGAACCAGATAGACCTTATTCCGGTGCCAGACGCATCCGTGGCAAACGGGCTCGGGAAGCCGGTGGAAAAACCACCGTATTGGGCATATTGAAGCGTGATGACAAGGTCCGTGAAAAACACTTCCGTGTCCGTCACGCAGGTAACGGGTTTGCCGGAGGGGTTCGGCATATCAGCGGAATGGGGTCATTTTGGGCTTATGCAAAAAACAGGACGGTTGAATTTAACGGCGTATCCGGACGGACGTTTTATTGGCACCTGGAAGAAACAGGATTCCGCTTTAATCACAGACATGATGACCTGTATGTAATTTTGTTGGAAATGTCACGGAATATGCCTTTGGATTAGATTTGCTTCCTGGGCCCCTTACATATTGTAGTTTAGCGCAATGATTCTTATTGCGGGTCATGCCCTGCAGTTTGGACTTTGGCTTCGGCGGCTTTGACATTGTTTTCCAAGCGCTGCACACGCTCGAGATATTTGGCGTAATTACGTTCGTTGCCCAAACGCACTTTTTTGCCTTCTTCCAGAGCCTGCTGCGCTTGCTTCAATTCGCGTTGGGCTGCTTCTAAATCAGCGGAAGCTGGAGGTTGCGGGGTACTTTCGGTAACGGCGGCAACGGGCGCGGCGGTATGGTAAACAGGGGCTGAAGTGTACACCGATGGCCGGCCGATGTTGCCTGCTTTGCAGTTTTTGCCACCATTTTGACGGTACACCTTGCGGCCTGAGTGGTCGGTACATTCATAAACAGCCGCTGCTTGAGCGGTCGAAGCAAACAATGCGAGCGTGAGAAAAACGGTTTTTTTCATGTAGGTCATCCGGTTTAGGTTTAGATAGAATAGAGTTATTGTAAGGCATTTGCGGCGGATAAAACGGTGGTTTGCGTAAAAACCGGCCGGGCTAAAACCACTTCCACCAAACAAACACCAGCGCGGCAATCATAATCAGGTTGGCAATGATAACCGGCATCCAGCGTTGCGGCTGCTGCCGCACTTCGGTTGCTTTACGCGTGCGGCGGATGTAGAAAAACGGACTGAGCAGCATGGATGCGGCGCAAATCAAAATCATCACGGCGTAATAGATTTTTTCGGTTTCCAACGCGTTTCCTTTTCAGACGGCCTGTTCAAAATATGCTACAATTCCGCCCGATTATAACACTCTATTTATAAAGGTTTTACAAAGAATGATTTCTACCAACGGCATTACCATGCAGTTTGGCGCCAAGCCGCTGTTTGAAAACGTGTCTGTCAAATTCGGCGAAGGCAACCGCTACGGCTTGATTGGTGCCAACGGCTCGGGTAAATCCACGTTTATGAAAATCCTAGGTGGTGATTTGGAGCAGACTGCCGGTGAAGTGGCGATTGAAAACGGCGTGCGCTTGGGTAAACTGAAACAAGACCAGTTTGCTTACGAAGACATGCGCGTGTTGGATGTGGTGTTGATGGGCCACACCGAAATGTGGGCGGCCATGACCGAACGCGACTTGATTTACGCCAACATGGAAGCTACCGAGGATGATTACATGCGCGCGGCCGATTTGGAAGCCAAGTTCGCCGAATACGACGGCTACACCGCCGAAGCGCGTGCCGCCGAATTATTAAGCGGCGTGGGCATTTCCGAAGATTTACACAATGCACAAATGAGCGGAGTCGCTCCGGGTTTTAAGTTGCGCGTGTTGTTAGCGCAGGCGTTGTTTTCCAAACCTGACGTATTGCTGCTTGACGAGCCGACCAACAACTTGGATATTAACACCATCCGCTGGTTGGAAGGCGTGTTGAACGAATACGACTCGACCATGATCATCATCTCACACGACCGTCATTTTTTGAACGAAGTGTGCACCCATATGGCTGACTTGGACTACAACACCATCACCATTTATCCGGGCAACTACGACGACTACATGCTCGCTTCGGCACAATCCCGCGAGCGTGCGCTGAAAGACAACGCCAAAGCCAAAGAAAAACTGCAAGAATTGCAAGAATTCGTGGCGCGTTTCTCGGCCAACAAATCCAAAGCCCGCCAAGCCACCAGCCGCTTGAAACAGGCCGACAAGATTAAATCGGAAATGGTGGAAGTCAAACCTTCCACCCGCCAAAACCCGTATATCCGCTTTGAAGCCGATGAAAAAGCCAAGCTGCACCGTCAGGCTGTAGAAGTGGAAAAACTGGCCAAACGCTTTGAAACCCAGTTGTTTAAAAACCTGAATTTCATCTTGGAAGCCGGCCAACGCCTGGCAGTTATCGGTCCCAACGGCGCAGGCAAATCCACCTTGCTGAAACTTTTGGCAGGGGCATACGGCTCCGAATATTCAGACGGCCTCACGCCTGATGAAGGTACCATCAAATGGGCGGAAAAAGCCCATGTCGGCTACTATCCGCAAGACCATGAAAACGACTTTGATGTTGATATGGACTTGAGCGAATGGATGCGCCAATGGGGTCAGGAAGGCGACGACGAGCAAGTGATTCGCGGCACACTCGGCCGCCTGCTTTTCGGCAGCAACGATGTCGTGAAAAAAGTGAAAGTACTGTCCGGTGGTGAAAAAGGCCGCATGCTTTACGGCAAATTATTGTTGTTGAAACCGAATGTGCTGGTGATGGACGAACCGACCAACCATATGGATATGGAAAGCATCGAATCGCTCAACATGGCGTTGGAAAAATACAACGGCACCTTGATTTTCGTATCGCACGACCGCCAGTTTGTATCCTCGTTGGCCACCCAAATCATCGAATTGGACGGCAAAGGCGGCTATGAACATTATTTGGGCGGCTACGAAAGCTATCTGGAGAGAAAAAAGGTTTGATTTAATCGCCAATAAATCCAATCAAAACCCAAAAGGCCGTCTGAAAAGCAGTTTCACTTTTCAGACGGCCTTAATTATCGATTTCCAGGCTTTGAGCAAGACCAACAAGCCCTTCCGGGCTTAATGCTATAATCCTGCTCCAAAACACATTTCCTTTATCGCCTTATGAAACTCAATCCACAACAACAAGCCGCTGTAAATTATCTGGGCGGGCCGCTTTTGGTACTGGCCGGGGCCGGCAGCGGAAAAACCGGTGTGATTACCCAAAAAATCAAGCATTTGCTGGTGAACATCGGCTATGCCGGCCATCAGGTGGCAGCGATTACCTTTACCAATAAGGCAGCGAAGGAAATGCAGGAACGCGTGGCGACAATGCTGCCCAAATCGAAAACGCGCGGGCTGACAATTTGCACGTTTCACTCGTTGGGCATGAGAATTTTGCGTGAAGAAGCAACCCGAATCGGTTACAAAAAAAACTTTTCCATATTGGACGGTACCGACAGCGCGAAAATCATCGGCGAACTTTTGGGCGGCACGGGTAAGGAAGCCGTTTTTAAAGCGCAGCACCAGATCTCGCTGTGGAAAAACAATCTGCAAACGCCTGAAACCGCCTTTCAGACGGCCTCAAACGAATGGGAAAAACAAACCGCGCAAATTTATGCCGGTTATCAAGCCACGTTGGAAAGCTACCAGGCGGTGGATTTTGACGACCTTATCCGTCTTCCGGCACTTTTGTTGCAGCAAAACAGCGATGTGCGCCACAAATGGCAGCTGCGTTTGCGTTATTTGTTGATTGATGAATGCCAAGACACCAACACCTGCCAATTCACGCTGATGAAGCTGCTGACCGGTGTGGAAGGCATGTTTACCGCCGTGGGCGACGATGACCAATCAATTTATGCTTGGCGTGGTGCAAACATGGAAAACCTGCGTCAAATGCAGCAGGATTATCCGCAGATAAAGGTGATTAAGCTTGAGCAGAATTACCGCTCGACTGCGCGGATTTTGAAAATTGCCAACAAAGTGATTGAAAACAATCCGAAATTGTTCCAAAAGACCTTGTGGTCGCAACTCGGTATGGGCGAAGTAGTGAAAGTAGTGGCGTGTCAAAACGAGCAGCACGAAGCCGAATGGGTGGTCAGCCAAATTGTGAAGCAGAAGGCAGTAGCGGGCAGCAGGGCCAAATACGCCGATTTTGCTGTGCTCTACCGCGGTAACCACCAGGCTCGTATGTTTGAAGAAGCCTTACGCAACGCGCGCGTGCCGTATCAACTTTCCGGCGGACAAAGCTTTTTCGACAAAGCCGAAATTAAAGACGTATTGGCCTACATCCGCCTGATTGCCAATCCGGCCGACGACCCTGCCTTTTTACGCGCCGTCACCACGCCCAAACGCGGTATCGGCGATGTGACACTGGGCAAACTCAATACTTACGCCCACGAACACGAATGCAGTCTATATGAAGCCGCGCAAACCGAAGCAGCCTTAGCGCTGCTCAATACTACCAACCGTGAGCATTTACAAGCTTTTATGCAGATGATGGACGCCTACCGCAACCGCGCTGAAGTGGCCGATGCAGGCGGGCTGATTACCAGTTTATTGGAAGAAGTCGGCTATGAAAACCATCTGCTGCTCAGCGAAGAAGGCAAAGCCGGTGAAATCAAATGGCGCAACGTTACCGATTTAACTTCATGGCTGCAACGTAAAGGCGGTGAAGACGGCAAAAACATCATTGAAATCGCGCAAACCATCGCGCTGATGACTTTGTTGGAAGGCAAAGACGAAGAAGAAAACGATGCAGTCAGACTCTCCACCCTGCATGCATCTAAAGGCTTGGAATATCCGTATGTGTTTTTGGCCGGCTGCGAAGAAGGCATTTTGCCCCACGCCGACAGCATTGAAGAAAGCAATGTCGAAGAAGAACGCCGCCTGATGTATGTCGGCATCACCCGCGCCAAACGCCAGCTCACACTAACGCACTGCAGCAAACGCAAACGGCAAGGCACTTGGCAATTCCCCGAACCCAGCCGTTTTATTGACGAAATGCCGCAGGAAGACCTGAAAATCTTGGGCCGGAAAGGCGGCGAACCCATCGTCAGTAAAGAAGAAGGCAAAAGCCATTTGGCCAATTTGCGTGCGGTAATTGCAGCGAAAAAATAAGGAGTAAGGTTTGAATGAAACAAGCCTGCCTTTTGCAAAACCCGGGCGACACCAACAAAACAGTATCCATCATAATCGGCGCACGTTTCATGATGTTTGGGGTTAATTGGATTTGACAAAAATTCAGGCCGTCTGAAGTTTCAGACGGCCTGTTTGACTTCACCCCGCTAATGCAAATGCTCATAAATCTTTTCTGCCAACGCACGGCTAATGCCTTCTACTTGAGCCAAATCTTCCTTGCTCGCCGCCGCTACGCCCCGCAGGCCACCGAAGCGGGTGAGCAAGGCTTTGCGGCGTTTGCTGCCAACACCGGGAATATCCGTCAGCGATGACGTGATCCGCGCTTTGTCGCGTTTTTTGCGGTGGCCGGTGATGGCGAAACGGTGCGATTCATCGCGCACGGTCTGCAGCAGGTGCAAGGCTGGACTATTCGGCGGCAGGCGGAATACTTCGCCGGAAAACGGTAAAATCAGTTCTTCCAAACCGGCTTTGCGCTCGGGTCCTTTGGCAATACCGATGAGCGGAATCGTCAAGCCCAATTCTTCCCATACGCTTACCGCCACGCCGATTTGGCCTTTACCGCCGTCAATCAACACGGCATCCGGCCATTTGACCGTTTCGCCGTTTGCTTCGGCCTGCTGCATTTTGCCGTAGCGCCGCGTCAATACCTCACGCATGGCAGCGTAATCGTCACCGGCTTTGGCGGTGGTGATATTGTAGCGGCGGTATTGGCCCGACTGCATGGTCTGTTCATCATACACCACGCAAGAGGCAATAGTTGCTTCGCCCTGCATATGGCTGATGTCGAAACATTCCAGCCGCTTGAGGCCGTCTGAATCCATGTTCAACACCTTGGCCAATTCTTCGATTCGGTTTTGCTGGCTGCTTTGCTGCAACTGGCGCTGACCAATGGCGATGCACGCATTTTGTTCGGCCATTTTCATCCATACCTTGCGCTCGCCGATGGTTTTGGTGACAAACTGGATCTGTTTGCCCTGCTCATCAATCAAGGCTTGCTGCAGGCTTGCAGGCAGAAAGAAATTGCTGATAATGATGTCAGGCTTGTCCTTGCCCAAATAATGCTGCGCCACAAAGGCTTCGGCATAATCCTGCAGATTCGGATCGGGGTCATGGCGCACATCGGGAAAGAAACTCTTATCGCCCACATGCCGCCCGCTGCGTACGCTTACCCAATGGATACACACGAGGCCGTCTGAAAGCACCGCAGCCAGCAAATCAATGTCGTTGGGATTATTCGCATTTTTACTGTCGATATATTGACGGCTCTGAATCATGCCCAACGCCTGAATCTGATCGCGGTATTTTGCTGCCTGTTCAAATTGCAGCGAAGCTGAAGCCTGCTCCATTTTATGCTGCAGCACCTGCACCAGTTCGCGCGTTTTACCATTAAGAAAATGCGCCGCACGCTTCACGTCAGCCTGATAATCTTCCGGCAGAATATGGCCGCCGCAAGGCCCTGAGCAGCGTTTGATTTGATACAGCAAACACGGCCTTTCGCGGTTTTCCAATACACTGTCTTCGCAAGTGCGCAGCTTGAATACCTTCTGTAAAATCTCAATGCTGTCACGCACGGCATAGCCATTCGGATAAGGCCCGAAATATTGGTTCGGTTTTTTCAGCGCACCACGGTGAAATGCCATTTGCGGAAACTCATGCCCGCTGAACATCAAATACGGATAGCTTTTATCGTCACGAAACAGAATATTGTATTTCGGCGACAAAGCCTTGATGAAATTGTTTTCCAGAATCAAGGCTTCCGTTTCCGAGCCGGTGGTGGTGATTTCGATATGGTGAATCTGCTGTACCATCAACTGAATGCGCGGCGATAACCCATTTTTTCGGAAATAGCTGGCCACCCGCCGCTTGAGGTTGACCGCCTTACCGACATACAGCACGGTATCGTCCGCGTCAAACATGCGGTACACACCGGGCAATGTGGGCAGGTTTTTTAAGAATAAATCTAAATCAAAATCTTGGGTTTCGCTCACGGAAAAGCTCGTCGGATAAAAGTTTGATAGGTAGTACAGATAGGGATGGAACGGCTGTTTTCAATCTTGTGTGCCGTCTCAAAAGTATTTTCAGACGGCCTATTTAAAGATTTCCGCATAATCTGTATTCTCAAGCGGTGGATACTCGATTTGCTTCTCAAGCTTTTTCAAATCAATAAACTTCGCTTGGCGGTGGTATTCCCTACCATGTGCATACAGCAATACCGCCGGAATGGTCAATACTTCAAATGCCGCCGCAGCTTCAGCCTGCTCGGTCAAATTGATTTCCAAAGCCGTCAGCTTATGAGTTTCAACCAAAATCTGCACGCTCGGTCTGATGGCGTGGCAGACGCCGCAATGCACGCCGGAAAGATACAGCAAGATTTGCCGTGTGTTGGCAAGATGGCCGAGTGTTTCGGCTAATGGATAAGTATGCATATGAAACATTATTTACTTTCAGACGGCCTCATATAAGCGATAAAGAAAATGCCGTTTGAAACCATGTTTTATATTTCAGACGGCATTTTATAACTTTAATTGTCAATCAAACCGCTTTCAGACGGCCTTATCTTCTTTAACAAACAGCTTTTCACGGTCTTGCTCAAACTCACCCCACATTGCATTCATAATGGCAAGCAACACAGCAAAACCCAAGCCCAATATCCATGCAAAATACCACATTGTTTGTTCCTTTCTGTTTTCTTTTCAGACGGCTTCAATCGGAAGCCGTCTGAATCGTGTTAATACGCGCTGTGATCGTTTTCGCGGATGTCTTCCACCGTAACTTTTCCACTCATCACTTTATATGCCCATGACGTGTAGGCCAAGATAACTGGCATCATAATCGCCGTGGAAAAAAACATCACCACCAAAGTCAGGTGGCTGGAAGTGGCATCCCATACCGTCAGGCTCGAGCGCAGATCGCTGCTGCTCGGCATAATGAAGGGGAACAGCGACACGCCAAAGGTGCCGATGACACCAATCACACCCAAGGCCGAAAAGAAGAACGCTGCCCGCATTTTATCCATTCGTACCAACAAAGTGCCGATGATAAAGCCTGCATAAGCAACCGCCGGCACCAACATGGTGAGCGGATACTGCCGGTAATTGTTCAGCCATGCGCCGGTTTGCAGCGTCACTTCTTTGCCCAAAGGATTCGGCAGTGCTTCCGGACTGAGTGTGCCTGCGGTAACGACATAGCCGTCTATACCCGCAGCCACCCACCAGCCGCCAATACTGAACAACACCAACGTTGCGGCCAATGCGGGCAACAATACTTTACGCGTCCGCTGATATACCACCCCTTCGGTTTTGTTCATCAGAAAAACCGCACCGTGCAGAATCAGCATAGTCACGGAAACCGCACCGCACAATAAGGCAAACGGATTAAGCAGTGCCCAAAACGAACCGGTATAAAAGGAACGCATGGCGTTATCAAAGTGAAACGGCACGCCCTGAATCACATTGCCCAAAGCCACGCCGAACAATAAAGCAGGCACAAATGAACCGGCAAACAAACCCCAGTCCCACATTTTACGCCACGTCGGATTTTTGACCAAACTACGGTATTTGAAACCCACCGGCCGGAAAAACATCGCCCACAACACCGCCAGCATTGCCCAATAGAAACCGGAAAATGCCGTCGCATAAACAATCGGCCATGCGGCAAAAATCGCACCGCCACCGGTAATCAGCCACGTTTGGTTGCCTTCCCACGTCGCACCGATGGTATTGACCACCACGCGGCGTTCTTCATCGGTTTTGGCGACAAAAGGCAACAGCGTGCAAATGCCCAAATCATGGCCGTCCATCACGGCAAAACCGGCGATCAGAAAACCAATCAGCAGCCACCAAACAAATTTCAGGCTGGCGTAATCAAAGAAATTGACCATATCCATTCTCTGTCTCCTTAATGCGCTTCGTTGTCGTAGCGGCCGGTGCCGAGCGAACCCGGCCCTTGGCTGATGTATTTGCGCATCAAATACACTTCTACCACCAGCAACACGGTATAGAAAGCGATAAAGCCTGCCAGCGAACCATACAGTGAGGCCGCCGACAACGAAGAGGCCGACAAATGCGTCGGCAACACACCGTAAATGGTCCAAGGCTGGCGGCCGTATTCGGCGAGCAACCAACCTGCTTCAATCGCCACCCAAGGCAGCGGTAAGGAAATTACGGCCAAGCGCAACAGCCATTTTTTCTGCATAAACGTGTTTTTCACCGAATGCCAGAAGCTCAAGCCGAACACCAACAACATCACGACACCGCTGAACACCATCAAGCGGAAGCTCCAAAACAGCGGCGCTACTTTCGGAATGGTTTCGCGCGCGGCCTGATCTTTCATTTCAGGCGTGGCGGCGGCCACATTGTCAGTGTATTGTTTCAACAGCAAACCGAAGCCCAGATTGTCTTGGTGTTGTTCAAACACATGGCGTGCGTCCGCATCGCCGCGGTTTTGGCGCAGCGTTTCCAACGCTGTGACGGCATGTTGGCCGGATTCGATACGCTGCCGGTTTTCCGCCATAATTTCCTTAATGCCCGGAATTTCCTTATCCAGCGAACGCGTACCGATCAAACCCATCACATAAGGAATATGAATGGCGAAATCATTGTTCATTTTTTTTTCATTTGGAACGGCAATCAAGTTAAACGAAGCCGGTGCCGGCTCGGTTTCCCACATCGCCTCCAAGGCCGCCATTTTGGTTTTCTGCGCCCGGCCTATACTGTAGCCCGATTCGTCGCCCAAAACGATGACCGACAAAATCGACGCCATACCGAACGCGGCAGCAATACGGAAACTCTTCTTCGCAAATTCAATGTCTTTTTTACGCAGCAGATACCAGCCGGATACCGACAATACAAACATCGAACCAGTCACATAACCTGCCGATACGGTGTGTACGAATTTATTCTGCGCTTCCGGATTAAAAAAAACATCGGCAAAACTGGTCATCTCCATGCGCATGGTTTCCAGATTAAATACCGCACCAACGGGATTTTGCATCCAGCCGTTGGCCACCAAAATCCACAATGCGGAAAGATTGGTGCCCAGCGCCATAAACATCGTCACCAGCAAATGCTGGCGGCGGCTCATGCGCTGCCAGCCGAAGAAAAAAAGCCCGACCAAAGTCGCTTCCATAAAGAATGCGGTCAAGCCTTCCAAGGCCAGTGGTGCACCGAAAATATCGCCCACATAGTGTGAATAATACGACCAGTTGGTGCCGAACTGGAATTCCATGGTAATGCCGGTGGTCACCCCCAAGGCAAAGTTAATACCGAACAACTTTCCCCAAAATTGCGTCATATCGCGGTAAATCACCTTGCCCGTCATCACATACACGGCTTCCATAATCACCAAAATCCACGATAAGCCCAAGGTGAGCGGCACGAAGAGAAAATGATACAGCACCGTAACCGCGAATTGGAGCCGGGAGAGCTCAATCACATCCATACGAAATACTCCTTTAAGTATGCGGTATTAATCATCAATAAAATATGTTGCTTAAAATATCAATATTCAGTTTTTTATAATCTTAGTTTCAGACCTATCATCATATTCAAGTTCAAGGCCGTCTGAAAGATAATCCGCCATTCAAATCCAAAATCTGATAATCCGCATCTTTCGGCAAATGATGGCTGGCGGCAATCAAGAAACCATTAACTTGCGTTTTACACAATATTTGCCAAATGTGCTGGCGTGTGGCTTCATCCAATCCGGCAAACGGTTCATCGAGCAGCAACACCGGTCTAGGGCGCAACAGCAAGCGCGCCAAGGCAATTCTTCTAGCTTGCCCGCCCGATACCGCCGCGCCGTATTCCCCTAAAGGCGTCTGCAAACCCTGCGGCTGCGCCTTTACCCAATCGGCCAAAGCCATTTGCGCCAACACGCGCCATAAATCGTTATCGCTGATTTGGCTGTCGCCCAAGCGCAGATTGTCGGCTAACGTCATGTCGAAAATATCTACTTGTTGGGCCAGATAATTCACCGCTTCAAAATGATAATCCTGCCCGCCCATATTCAGACGGCCTGATTGCGGCTTCAATTCTCCTGCCAATACATCCAGCAAAGTCGATTTACCGCAACCGGATTTACCACGGATTAACAGTGCTTCACCGCGCAAAAGTGTAAAAGACACATTTTCCGCACCATTCAACGCCCCTTTATATCGGGCGGAAATATTATTTACGACGATATCGGGAATATCATTTAAGGCCGTCTGAAAAGTCTTGTTCGATATCGGAGAAACCGTTTCAGACGGCATGGCCAACTCATTCAAGCGGTCGCGGGCGGCGGCGGCAAAACCGTAAGCCATAAACTGCGCGGCCAAAGGTGACAATACTTCACTCAAACCAAACACCGCCAATACCATCGCCAGCAATACCGGCACACTCAAACTCCGCGCTTGAAGCAAAGGCAAAGCCTGCCAAATCATCAGCCCAACCAGCGCCGCCAGTAAACACTGCTGCAACCACACATACACCGAAGCCAAGGCTTGCTGGCGGCGCTTTAACCTGCCATACGCCGTATCCGCGACCGTAAAATTATGACGGCAATCCGTCCACCGCCGCCACAACAACAGCGAGGTCAGCATCTGCAAAGGCTCAAGCAGCAAAATGCGGCGCTTTTCAGCTTGGCCGGTATCATCCCACGCCAACTTTTTGCCGCTCAGCGCAGCCAAAGCAGGCAACACAATACCCGCCGCCAGCAAGGGCAAGATAACGACGGAGGCCAAATTCGGCACAACCCAAACCAACCACAATAAAAAAGCCGCCTGAAGCAACAATGCCCACAGCCACGGCATAAAAAACCGCAGCGGCAGATTGTCGAGCAGATCAATATCGCCCGTCAGGCGGTGCATGACTTGCGCCGAAACATTCTGTTTGTCAAAATCTCGTGTCAGCCGGGCAAACAGACGGATACGTAAATCACGCAGCAAAGCCAATACCGCATTATGCGAAGCCAAGCGTTCGCCGTAGCGGCCGGCCGTACGGATAATTGCCAATACGCGGATAACCGCACCCGGGCGGAAATAGTCAAAGGTATAAGCTGTTGCCGGCGCCGCCAGACCGGCCAGTGCCGCCGCGCTGACGAACCAGCCCGATACAGCCAACAGAGCCACGGCCGCCAATAAGGCTGCCGCACCCAAAGCCCATGCCAATAACCATCTTCCGCCTTGTACCTGCCACAATTCGCGCAAACGGAATTTATGTTTTTCCATCATGCGCCCCCAAAATCACGGTTTGATCCAGCCAATCGATTTCCTGCCAATCATGGCTGACCAGCAACACGGTTTTGCCGCGGCTGAGAATATCCAGCAAAGCATAAATCTCAGCGGCAGTTTGCGCATCCAAATGGGCACAAGGCTCGTCCAACAGCCACAAACCGCAATTGCGCAGCAGTAATTGCGCCAACGAAAGCCGCTGCTGCTGGCCGCCGGACAAACCGCGTCCGCGCTCGCCCAAAGGCGTATCCAATCCCTGCGGCAGACAGGAAACCACGTCCCACAGTCCGACTTGCGCCAACACGCACCGCATATCGTCTTCATCGGCATCCGCTTTGGCCAAACTCAGATTGTGGCGGATGGTACCGCGCATGAGTGTGGCAGATTGCGCCAGATACGCGGTTTGCTGCTGCAATCGGGCAATATGGTTGCGTTGGTTCGCACCGTCAACCAGTATCTCACCCTGATAATCGGCAAACCCAAGCAAGGCCTGCAACAAACTTGACTTACCGATACCGCTCCCGCCGCTAATACCGATACGCGAACCGGAATGAATATGCAGTGATAATTCAGCCAGGCGCTGACGTCCGTCATCGGTAATGGATACGCGGTTTAACGAAATTTCAGGCGCATGATTTTCAGCGTGTCCATTGAACAGGCCTTCTGAAAAATCTGTCGGCGAAGCGTGTGCCAGCAAGGGTTGTAAGGCTGCCGCCGCGGCCTGTGCCTGTGCTTTGGCATGGTAATCGCTGCCGAGCTGGCGCAAAGGCAGATAAAACTCCGGCGCCAACAGCAAAATAAACAGCGCGCTTTCATACGGCACCGGTACTTCGCCCTGCGCCCATGGCAGCACGCCAATCAGACCCAAACCAAGATACACTGCCACCAAAGCGATCGCCAGCGAAGAAAACAACTCCAACACCGCACCCGACAAAAACGCCAAGGCCAACACACCCATGGTTTTACGCTGGTAGCGCGAAGCCGATTGAGCCACCTGCTTTTGAGCCCAATCGGTAGCGCGCAAACGACGCAGCGTCGGCATACCGCGTACCAAATCCAAAAACCGCCCGCCCAATTGTGCCAATACGTCCAACTGTTCGCGGTTTTTATCCGCCGCCATGCTGCCGACCAAAATCATAAACAGCGGCACCAGCGGCGCAGTCAGCAGCAGCAATCCTGCTGCCAGTTTGCTGTGGAAAAACACCGCCACCACAATCGCCAACGGAGTCACCACTGCCACCAAGCTTTGTACATAAAAACGGCTGATGTAGCCGTCGAGCGCATCCACCTGTTCCAAAACCTGCGTGCTTAACGCGCCGTCGTTGCCGTAGCGATGACGTGCAGGGCCTAAATTCGCCAACGCATCTAATAATTTTGCCCGTAAGCTGCTACGCGCGTCCAAACTGATGTTTTGCAGCAACCACTCTTTGCCTAAATTCAAGAATGGTCGCAACAGCAAACCCGCCATTAGCCACGGCAAAATTTGTAACAAAACTTCGCGGTTAACCCTCGCACCAACAACCACAGCATTCAGCCAATCAGCAAACAAATGCGCCAATAATGCGCTTTGCGCAATCAACAAAGCTACCGACATACAGGCCAACCCCACCGGCAGCCACAAACGGTGAAGGTAAGGCAAAAGCAGTGTTCGCAGCAGATTGTCGTAACGCGCACGCGGCATAAAAATTCCTTAGATGGAGATTACTGCAAGCAACAATCTATCACTAAAGTTTAGAAACAGATAATCCTAAAGGCTTACAGCATTATATGCCTAATTTGATTTATATCAAACCAAGCAGACTGTAAAAGCATTGGGAAAACGATACTATATTAATTGATAGTAAGAATTTATTCATTTTCCAAATAAAAAACCGAATAAAAAAGCCGAACAGTTCATACTTGCACCACCGACATCAAAGCGGGTACGGTCAATTTGCCGTATAAATCGGCGTTGTAGTAGGCGGATTGGTAGCCTTTAGGGGATAGAATTGGAAAATTTGCTGTTCCGCAAATAGCCGGCTCATCGTTAACATCAACGAATATGCGACAGATATAGGAAATCGGATTGATTTCAGGTAATAACAAATTGACATTTAAGCCCCCTCGAAAGTCGGTTAATCGGAACTGCCAAGGGCTTGAAGATTTGATTTACACTCCCTTAACGGAGTGTAATATAATAAGACCGTCTGAAAATTCAGACGGTCTTTTGATTGAAGGATGAATCACTTAACGGCTGCGTTCGATAAAACGGTAATACGTTTCACCGTTTTGCACATAGCCCAATTCTACGCGGGCGATTTCGGAAATGGCCTCTTGGCCATTTGCCAAATCGTCTACTTCAGCCGCTAAAAAATTATTGCGCAAAGTGAGCGTTTGGTTTTTTTCTTCCTGCACTGCAAGCTGTTCCTCCAGCTCGTCCGCATGCCCCCAGCTGCCTTTACCGAACCAAAGACTGTATTGGAAACACACCAGTACGACGGATAAAACGATGGTCACCCACTTCATGCAATATATTTCCTGTTCTTATTTGCCCAACTGATAGAAGGCGGCTTTGCCCGGATAGCAGGCAGCTTCGGCCAATTCTTCTTCAATGCGCAACAATTGGTTGTATTTCGCCATGCGGTCAGATCGGCTCAACGAACCGGTTTTAATCTGCATACAGTTGGTGGCCACGGCTAAATCTGCAATGGTGCTGTCTTCGGTTTCGCCCGAACGGTGACTCATCACGCTGGCGTAACGGTTGCGTTTGGCCAAATCAACAGCTTGCAGGGTTTCGCTCAAGGTACCGATTTGGTTTACTTTTACCAACAATGCATTGGCCACGCCTTTTTCAATACCTTCTGCCAAGATTTTCGGATTAGTTACAAACAAGTCGTCGCCCACCAATTGCACTTTGCCGCCTAATTTTGCAGTCAACAGTTTCCAGCCGTCCCAGTCGTTTTCGTCCATACCGTCTTCGATAGAAATAATTGGGTATTTGGCAGCCAAATCGGCCAAATAGTTGGCAAATTCTTCGCTGCTGTAGGCTTTACCTTCAGCTTCCAAGTGGTATCGGCCGTCTTTGTAGAATTCGCTTGACGCGCAATCCAAGGCGAACAATACGTCTTCACCGGCTTTATAACCGGCGGCTTCAGTGGCCTCCACCATCAATTGCAGGGCTTCTTCGTGACTGTTCAAGTTAGGTGCAAAACCGCCTTCATCACCCACGGTAGTCGGAAAGCCTTTGGCGTCGCACAATTTTTTCAGCGCGTGAAAAATTTCCGCACCACACCGCAAGGCTTCACGGAATGATTTCGCACCCACCGGCATAATCATGAATTCTTGAATATTCAGGCTGTTGTTGGCATGTTCGCCACCATTGATTACGTTCATCATCGGCACAGGCAGAGTCATCGGTCCTGCACCGCCCAAGTAACGGTAAAGCGGCAGGCCTGAATCTTCAGCTGCTGCACGGGCAACCGCCATTGACACGGCCAAAGTCGCATTCGCACCCAAACGGCCTTTGTTGTCGGTTCCGTCCAATTCCAGCATGATTTGGTCAATATAAGACTGCTCGTTGGCATCTACACCAATCAAGGCTTGGGCGATTTCATTATTCACGTGCTCGACCGCAGTCAACACCCCTTTGCCCAAGTAACGGTTCTTGTCACCGTCGCGCAGCTCCAGCGCTTCTTTTTGGCCGGTTGACGCGCCGCTTGGTACGGCTGCACGCCCCATCACGCCTGATTCCAACAACACATCACACTCAACGGTAGGATTACCGCGTGAGTCCAAGATTTCGCGGGCAAAAATATCAACGATTGCACTCATGAACATTCTCCAAATAAAGGGAAGGGGAAAATCGGCTTTTGAGAAGCTGCAGATGTTTTACAAACAGCATAATAGTAAGGGGTCGTCTAAACAAAAAACAGCAGCTTCCCATCAATCTCTTAGCATCAATTCGAATACTCATCGAACCGATTATTCAGACCGATACAGTTTAACAGTTTTTCAGACGGACTCATAGCCGGAAAATCCAGATATTACGCAAAAGGCCGTCTGAACGCATTATAAAGCAAACTTTTCAGACGGCCTTAAGCCGGATTAACAAATTAACGATGGTAATTCGGTGCTTCTTTGGTGATTTGCACATCATGAACATGTGATTCGCTCATGCCGGCGGAAGTAATTTCCACAAATTCAGCTTTTTCGTGCATATCGTTGATGCTCGCGCAACCCAAGTAACCCATGCTCGAACGCAAACCACCCACCAACTGGTGGATGATGTTTAGAATCGGCCCTTTATAAGGTACGCGGCCTTCAATGCCTTCCGGCACGTATTTGTCGGTGCTGTCGGTTTTGTCTTGGAAATAACGGTCGGCTGAACCTTGGCTCATCGCACCCAGCGAACCCATACCGCGGTAAGATTTATACGAGCGGCCTTGATACAGTTCGATTTCGCCCGGAGCCTCTTCGGTACCGGCAAACATACCGCCGAGCATCACACTGTATGCACCTGCCGCCAAGGCTTTGGAAATATCACCCGAGAAGCGGATACCGCCGTCGGCAATCAACGGCACGCCGGTACCTTTTAAAGCTTCGGAAACATTGTGCACCGCAGTTAATTGCGGCACGCCGACACCGGCCACGATACGCGTAGTACAAATCGAACCCGGGCCGATACCCACTTTCACTGCATCCGCACCGGCGGCCACCAAATCCAAAGCCGCTTGGGCGGTGGCGATATTGCCGCCAATCAACTGTACTTGCGGATAATTTTTTTTCACCCAACGCACACGTTCAATCACACCCTGACTGTGGCCGTGCGCAGTATCGACCACAATCACGTCCGCACCGGCTTCAACCAAGGCTTTAACACGCGCCTCGGTATCCCCGCCGGTACCAACCGCCGCACCCACGCGCAGACGGCCTTCTGAATCTTTATTGGCATTCGGAAATTCGGTGTTTTTCAAAATATCTTTTACAGTAATCAAGCCCTTAAGTTCGTCTTGATCGTTCAATACCAAAACACGCTCGACTTTATGCTGATGCATCAATTCACGCGCCTCTTCGATGCTGGTGCCCTCAGCCACAGCCACCAAACGTTCGCGCGGGGTCATGATAGCCGATACCGGCAAATCCAAACGTTCTTCAAAACGCAAATCACGGTTGGTAACAATACCGACCACTTTACCGTTTTCGACTACCGGCAAACCCGACATTTTGCGTTTACGCTCGGCGCGCTGCTTCAACAAATCACCAATCAACACATCCGGGGCAACCGTCACTGGATCTTTTACGATACCGCTCTCGTGACGCTTCACTTTCGCTACGGCACGCGCTTGCAGCTCCGGCGCCATGTTTTTATGGATAATACCGATACCGCCTTCCTGTGCCATTGAAATGGCCAGCCTGGCTTCGGTTACTGTGTCCATCGCAGCAGAAAGTAAAGGAATATTGAGTGTGATTTCGCGGGTGAGTTTGGTTTGAAGTTTAACGTCGCGCGGCAGCACGGTTGAGTGTGCAGGAACCAATAAAACATCGTCAAAGGTATAGGCTTTTTCTACGATACGCATGATGCTCAGGCTTTCAGTTTGTGCAAGATGCACGGTATTATAACATGTACAGAATCGGCTTAATAGAATACCATGCCTATTTCGGCTGATTTTTTGACAATTTGGATAATCTGCTGCAAAAAAGCACGTTGCAAGCTAAATTTTCTCTCTTTTTTATGACATTTTCTTTAAAAATCAAGTAAAATACCCAAAATAATTCAAAAATACCATTTTTACTGGAAAACTCCTATGAAAACGACTCTGACATATACCCTGCTGACCCTTTGCTTTTCGTTAACTGCCGCAGCAGCTTCGGCCGACAGCGTGTACGCATGGCGGAATACCAACGGTACCACCACTTATTCCGATGTGCCACACCGTCTGCAGCCGGCCCGCAGTAACACCATGAACATACGCACACACACGGTTTACCGGCCAATTAAAGCCGTTGCGTCCGAACAAACAGAAGGATCGGTTACCGAGCAGCAAAATCAGCTCAATCAAAAAATTACCGAAGTCAACAAACAGATTGAAGCGCAAAATCAGAAAATTGCCGAAGACAATCAAGCGATGAAAGACGACAACTGCAAAGCCGCCCGTCTCAACCGTAATTATGCCGAATCTGCCCGCACCAATAACCGTGAAGCTTTGAAACAACGCTACGATGCCGATATCAGTAAATATTGCAACTGATGTCATCAATTAACAAAGGCCGTCTGAAATGTTCAGACGGCCTTTTTATTTTCTATCACACAAACATTTTGGCAAACAGCAAACCAAAACTCAAGCAAAATGCCATGCTTAATAAACCCGGAATCATAAAGCTATGGTTGAAAATGAATTTGCCGATTTTGGTTGTGCCCGTGCTGTCGAAATCAATGGCTGCAATAATCGGGCCGTAATTCGGAATGAAAAAATAGCCGTTGACCGCCACGAATGTGCCCAAAATGATTTCAGTCGGAATACCCAAAGAAATCGCAATCGGGAACAAAGTCGCCACTGTGGCACCTTGGCTGTTAACCAATACCGATAACACAAACAAGGCAAATGCAAATGTCCACGGCGCAGCTTCGACCAAATGCGACACAGCTTCTTTCACTTCGTTCAAATGGCCGTGCATCAGCGTATCCCCCAACCATGCCACGCCGAAAATGGCAATCACGGCACGCATACCGGCATGAAATACCGAGCCACGCGTAATATCGTTGCCATTCGGTTTACACAACAAAATGATAAAAGCGGCCGTAGCCAACATCACAATCTCAATCGTGTGCGCCATGCCCATCGGTTTGGCTTCCTCACCAAAAACCGGACGCAATTCAGGCAACGCACCCATTAATACCACCAACACCGCCGCCAGTAGAAAAATGCCGACCGATAACTTCGCCTGCATGCTGACATTTAAATCTACATTTTCCGATTCATCTACTGCATGCGCTTTCACATAAGCCGGATCTTGCAGCAAGGTTTGGTAATTTGGGTCGTCTTTCAAATCTTTACCCAATTTATTGACGAACACACAAGCCAAGCCAATACCCAACACCGTCGCCGGCACGGTTACTTTCAATACACCGGCCATAGTGATGTGTTGCGGCTCTAAGTAAGTTACCGTTGCCACCACAGCCGCCGCAATCGGACTGGCCACAATGGCAAACTGCGAGGCGATAACCGCCATCGCCAGCGGACGCGACGGACGGATGCCGTTGCGGCGGCTTACTTCGGCAATTACAGGCAACACCGAATAAGCCACATGTCCTGTGCCTGCCAATACGGTAAACGTCCACGTCACCATCGGCGCGATAAAAGTGATGTACTTCGGATTTTTGTGCAGCACGCGTGTGGCGATTTTAATCATGTAATCCAAACCACCGCTGGCCTGCATGGCCGCCGCCGCCGACACCACCGCCATAATCATCAGCATCACGTCAATCGGCGGGCTGGTCGGTTCCATGCCGAAACCGAACGCCAACACCGCTAAACCGATACCGCCCATCACACCCAAGCCGATACCGCCAAGTCTTGCGCCAATTAAAATACACAGCAGCACAATGGCAAACTGGATAAAAAATATGCCAGACATACACACTCCGTTGTTTATTGATTTGTGAAAACGCTTTGCCGCTCAAATTTTATTAAGCGACTTTTTATTTATGAATAAATGATAAACGCAAAAAAGCCGGGCGAAAACACCGGCTATCGTCAATATTAATATTTTCAATCATACATGAATAAACAAAAATAAACAAATTCCTTACACCACATAAAACAAGGCTGCCTGAAAACTTAAGGAAACCAATAATTCCAATTTTGTTCTTTCAGACGGCCTCAGATTTTTTAAGCTTACATACCGACAAATCCGCGAATCTGTTCCCAATAAAACAAACACACAACCGCCACTAAGGCAACACTGATGCCGGCGGCGTTAATGCTGCTGATTTTTTCTTTGAATATCCACGCGCCGACCAATGCGCCCAATACAATCACACCCATGTTCATGCCGGCGAAGACCAGCGTCGGATTATCACTCATGGCCTGGTGCGCACTGATGTAGGTGGCGATATTCAGGAAATTCAAGCCGCCGAGCAAAATACCGCCGAGAATGCCCTCTTTGGTCCATTTCGTTCTTTTGGCGAAGAGATAGCCGAACATCAAAACTGCTGCCAAGCAAAACGCCACCAGCAGGTTTCCGGCGAAGGCTGTACCGCTTTTGGCGGTTTGTTTGAAAAGAATATCAATTACACCGTAACCTGCCCAAACACCCATCAGCAAACCGATTTGTGTGATGATGCTACCTGATTTTTTGCTGCCGTCGGCTTTCCACAGCAGACAAAACAGCGCGACAAACGCCAGCGCAATACCAATCAGACGGCCTTCGGTCAATTGTTCGCCGAAAATGACAAACGAAGCGGCAATCGGCAGAAACAACGACAACCGCTGCGCCGCATCCGATTTGACGATGCCGACACTATCGACTGCCTTACCCATAATCACGAACACACCGGGCAGCAATACACCCAACGCGGCAAACAGCCACCACGTCGGTAGAAAACCGGCCGGATTGCTTAAATCCGGTTTGAATACCAACACTGTCAGCGTAACTGCCACAATATAATTCACCGCGACAGCCTGCTCGATTTTGATTTTTTGTTTGCGCGCGACCTTCAGCAAAACCGACACCAACACGCTGCACACAATACTGGCGACAAGATAATACATTATTTTCCCTCTAATTTAACAAGTCAAAACAAACTTCAGACGGCCTCTATCACAAAAGGCCGTCTGAAAAAAAAAATGACTTTATGGAATGTGCGTTTACAGCCAACCGTCAGGCGATACGGGTTTGCCGTCATATAATTTCACAAAACCGGCAACTACACGGTAAATAAACCAAATACTCACCACAAACAGCAACACCAAGCCGATGCCGACGACCATGGTAATCGCGCCGATAAAATAGCCGGTGACACTGACCCAAAACGTTTTAATCAGATAACTGATGTGATGTTCGTACACCGTGCCGCGCATGTCACCGCGTTTCACATAAGCCATAATCACGCCGATAACGGACGAAAATGCCGTCAACGCCGACAGTGCATATAAGCCGTAAATCACCATCATGTAAGTGCGGCGGTTGTCCTTGACCGGCGGCCGAGAGGGAATGATGTCGTTCATATTTACCCCTGAAATTTGAATTTTGCTCATATTGATATTATAGTGAATCAAATTCAAGCTGAGACAAAACTGCCGGACGCAGACACTACGGGAGTACGGCAAGCAAGCTGACGCCGTCCCAACTTAAAGCTTATCCACTATACCATATATCACTTTCAAAATCAGGAGTTCTGACATGAGCGTTAAATATTTCGGCCAACACACCCGTTTATCCGAAGCCACTGCTGCTAACGGCTTTGTGTTTTTGTCCGGCATGGTGCCTGAAAACACCGAACAGGCTGATGCCAAAACACAAACCACCGATGTGTTGGCACAAATCGATTCATGGCTGCAACAATGCGGTTCAAGCAAACGGCATATTGCCGAAGCCACCGTTTACCTGGCCGACATCAACGATTATTCTGCGATGAACGAAGCATGGGATGCATGGGTCGATCCGCAACACTCCTCTGCCCGCGTCTGCGTTGAAGCAAAGCTGGCCAAGCAGGAATGGAAAGTCGAAATCAAAGTCTCTGCCGTTCAAATCAAATAACACGAGGCCGTCTGAAAATATATGCCAATTATATTTTTCAGACGGCCTCAGATTCTTGCAAAACCCTAGCTTTGAGTGCCGTTCGCAGCAGCATCACAGAACGCGCAGGCATATCACCCGGATAGACAAACGTTCGAAAAACACCGCTCGAAGAAATACGCTAAAGACAAAGCACAGGTTTCAGCCTTTATTTTCATGACAACGGCCCAATATTGTTTTTATTGCAAACCCTGTTTCTGATTATTTACCAAGGAATGCCCACCATGCAAACCCGCCTGCCTTTCTTCGGCGTTGTCCGCGCCAGCGGTGACGACCGTGCCGATTTTCTGCACAACCAAATGTCAAACGATATTCGAAACCTGCAAGTCGGCCAAGCCTGCTACGCCACTTACAACACACCCAAAGGCCGCGTGTTGGCCAATATGATTGTACTCAACCGTGGCAGCGATTTACTGCTGGTGATGGCGCAAGATTTGATCGAAACCATCATTAAAAAATTGCGCATGTATGTGTTGCGTGCCAAAGTAGTGTTCGAGCCTTTAAACGATTTTGCCGTGGCCGGAGAATTGGATGATAGGGCGCAAGCCGTGATTTCTGCCGAGCCGGCCTTGGCTTTCGAAGCGGAAAATCAAAACGGTATTTGGTGTATTATCTTGCCGCACACAGGCCGTCTGAAAGTCGGTTTGGCAGGCGAATTGCCGCCGTACGACGCAGCCGCGGAAAACGCTTGGAACCTGCACGAAATCCGCAGCGGCTATGCTTGGATTTCTGCCGCCACCAAAGAAACCGCCGTGGCACAAATGCTCAACCAACACATCATCGGCGGCGTGCATTTCCGCAAAGGCTGTTATCCGGGTCAGGAAATCATCGCCCGCGCCCAATACCGTGGCCAAGTAAAACGCGGCTTGGCCGTGTTGCGCAGCGACTCGTTGGCAGCGGCAGGCATCGCCGTGCAGGTTGGCGGCGAAGAAGCCGGACAAATCATCAATACCGCCGCCACCGACAATGGCAGCCTGAGCTTGGCGGTAATCAAATTCTCCGCCGCCGATGCCGCATTGACCGATGCCGGCAACAATGCGCTAAAACAAGAACATTTATTTTTTACCGCTGCGCCAAAAGAATAAAACACCACCATAAAGAAAGGCCGTCTGAAAACCTGAACTGTCCCCCCAATCCTTGGGCAAGTTAAGAATGTTTCTCAAACAGCCTTTTCAAGCCGGGTTCTGCAGGCAACGGGGCTCAGCTTTTTTAAGTCCAGACTCAAGCGTTCATGATTGCAGTATGTAATCATTTATGATTGTTGCCGGCCCCGCCGCCGGCAGCGCACCTTCTTCATCAAAGCTTTCCGTTTTCAGGGGTAAGTAACAAAAAAGGTGATGAAAATTGCTGAAAGCCTTATTCTGTAAGGTTTTTAGAGGTTGAATACCCGTGACTGCAAAGGAAACCACATTCATTGGCATTGGTGACACCGATTTTGCAGTGCGGCGGCGCAGATGTGTGCGTGAGGCTTTGAAGCGCTCTGCCGGCTGTGCACTTGGTGGTGATAATGGGGTAGGTCCCGGTATTTGAAGTCCGGTGTATATTCGGACATAAGAAAACCGCACCTTTTTAGTTGGAAGGGGTGTCCGACTTTTTGGGGTGCAGTTCAATGTTTTTCAGACGGCCTTGATTGGTTGAATGAAACAGACTCACAATTAGAATTTCACGCCTTTGTGTAAAGCCACAATACCTGCGCTCATGTTGTGGTAATCCACGCTGTCGAAACCGGCATCGAGCATCATTTGCTTCAGCGTTTCCTGATCCGGGTGCATACGGATAGATTCGGCCAAATATTGGTAGCTGTCGGCATCTTTAGCAATCAGTTTGCCCATCATCGGCAGCAATTTAAACGAATACAAATCGTATGCGCCTGATAATGGCTTGTAAACCTTAGAAAATTCCAATACCAAAAGCGTCCCGCCTGGCTTCAACACGCGGTACATTTCTTTCAGTGCGGCATCTTTGTGCGTCATGTTGCGCAAACCGAAGGCCACCGAAACCAGATTGAAATAGTTATCCGGAAACGGTAATTTTTCCGCATCGGCCAGCGATACCGGCAAAATCAAGCCTTCGTTGAGCAGGCGGTCGCGACCGACAGTGAGCATTGATGAATTGATGTCGGTCAGCCACACTTCGCCTTCTTTGCCCACGCGTTTTGCCCAGCCGCGCGACAAATCGCCCGTCCCACCGGCGATGTCTAATACTTTACCGCCTTTTTTCAAACGTGCCGTATTGATGGTGAAATGCTTCCACACACGGTGCAAACCGCCCGACATCACGTCATTCATGATGTCGTAGTTTTTCGCTACCGAATGGAACACTTCGGCAACTTTGCCGGCTTTTTCATCTTCATCGACGGTTGAAAAACCGAAGTGGGTTTTGTGGTCGCTCATAATCTGCTTTCTTCAATGGAATAGGTTGTGACAATGCTTAATGGCTGCAACCGCAACTGCCGCCGCCACACGAATGGCCACCCTTGGCCTGCGCCGCTGAATCTTCGGCAGTCGGAATTCGTGATGCGCCGGCCAATTCAATGCGGCGCAAATAATCGGCCCACATTTCGTCATATTGGTAAGCCAATTTGTGTAAATACGGCCAATCGTACAAACCGCTGTCGTGGCCGTCTGAAAAAGTAATTTTCAGCGCATAGCGGCCGACCGGCTCTAAGCCCATAATGGTGACATCGGCTTTGCCGGTCTGCAAAATTTCCTGCCCCAGTGCATGGCCGCGCACTTCGGCGCTCGGCGAATACACGCGTAAAAATTCGGCCGACAGGCTTTTATCTTCGCCATGGTAAACCAAAGTCATGACAGCGCGGCCGTTTTGCAGGCGGATTTCTTCAGGGATTTGGTGTTCACTCATTTAATTACTTTCGCACTGTTTTTGCACAGCACAGCCACTCTGATGGAAAAAAATACCGCCCAAAACAGCAAACAGCACCAGCGCATACAAGGAAACGCGTATGGCATGACTTGATGGTTCATGTTTAAGCCCACAGGCGCAACCATTAACAGGACAAACACCAAAAACGTCAACATCATCAATGCAATACACACAAACGCATAACGCGTATCGGCTTGAATTTCCGGATGGGTCATCATGGCAGCAGATGGAATGAAAGTGATATTTTAACAGCTTTCCAGTTAAATTTCGATAATCCTTAAACGGCTTTCAAACAATTGATCAGGCCGTCTGAAAAGCTTTCAGACAGCCTGAAAAATTTAGGAAGATACATAAAGCATTAAGGCCTTATCACGCTCTCCTTCAAACATCAGCCGAACATCACCACCTGCCACGCCGCTCACACGCAGCAGCAAGCCGCCGATTTGCCGTTCCAATACCTCCAATTTTGCCCCGCCGCGCTGTTGGTACACCAATTGAGGACAGGTTTTCAAGCACCAACGGTTTTGCCAATGGATAAAATATTTTTCACCTGATTTGAGTGATAATTTCTCGCCGCCTTTGACGATAAAATACGGATAATCCGGTTTTTTGGTGCGGAACGTCCACTCCGCACGCTCCGGTTTGCCTTTACGCCCAAATGTAAACACCGCCCGATACAGCGTATCGTATTCCAAAGGTTGCATGGGAAAAAGCGCAAATTGCTGCTCGCTGAACTGTCGGTTGGGGTCATTGTGTTTGGTCAACACCCGTTTATGGGTGATTTCTTTATTACCTCGATACAATTTAAACGAACGCATTTCTACGCGCCCTGCTTGTTCGGAAAAAGCAATGCTCACCGGATTGCCGGTAAACTCATGCCCCGGCATCGGATCCGGCCGCTCGCCTTGAAAATCGGGCATGGCAAAATGTCCCATCGGATAAACCGTATATAAAAGCCCGCGACGGTTTTGCACTTCATCGGCATACACCACCGCACCGTTATGACATGATTGCTTGTAATAGTGACGGTTCGGCCTGGCTTTCAGACGGCCTAAACCGCACAACCGGTTAAATCCCTTATCCCCTTGATTCACCACCAAAGCAGTATGATTGCGTCCGCTTTCATAAGCCACACCGGCTTCGTTAATGCTTTGCTCCAACAAAGAAAAGCGGTGATAAACCGCCGTCATCAAGCCGTCAAGCTGCTGATGCACGGCAAATTCAGTCGCCCTATCCGTATCTTGAAAGCGGCTGCTGGTACTGACATTTTCATGCACACCATCATACACATAACCCACGCGCTTTGCCCGTTCAGACGGACTGTTGCCGGTAAAATAACGACTGGCGCGATTACGTTCATCATGGCCGTCGTCGGGATTTTCGGTCAAATACAGTGCATGATTGCGGGCTGATTGTTCCAAAATGACCGAATATGCCAAGGGCTGCAATCCCGCCGTTTCACGAAGAAAGTTCAAATAACCCAAACCGTCCAACCCGGCCACTGCCGACCGATCCTGTGGCGCACTCGGCCGCATCAATTGCCCAAGCACGATTTTGTGGGATTGCTGGTATTGGAACAAGGCGAAAACAGCGGCAAACAGGCTGAGCCAAAGAATCAGAGATTTCATGGTTTCGTTCCAGACAGCCTTAAATTACAGAAAATTCCAGCGTTGTTCCAATTTTTTTTCCTTGAAGATTTATTTGGGGACTTCTACGCGTCGTCAAGAATGCCGAAAGGCACGGCAACACCGCACACATACTCGGAAATCCTACAACGATCGTTTCGGCAAAACAAAAGCTGTTTCCAGACAACCCGACCTTTTCCGACACCTAATGAAGCAGTTGGCCATTTTCTTATAAGTTTGGATAAATACTATTTTATATTAAACATAAATACAAGGCCGGAACCTTTGCCAAACCCGGAAACCGGCTGCAATCCGAGTCCGTCATTACCGCGCAGACAGGAATCCGGACCTGTCTGCTTCAGCAGTATTTAAAATTTGGGGCTGACACAGATGAGCAGTCGGGTTATACATTAAAAAATGAAGGTAACTTATTGCAAACTAAGAAAATCTACACGGAGCAAACCTACACGGAAAAAATTCTTCAATTTTCTGTATCGGAAGTAACGGCCCGTGCAGCTGCCGGTATACCTGGTATCCGGCCTGATTCCGCCCTGTTGTTTTACCGTAAAATCCGCCAAGCCATCGCTTACCGTTCAGAACTTCGGGCAGATGAAATTTTTGATGGCCCGGTTGAATCAGACGGGGGTTGTTTTGGCAGGCAGTGCAAAGGCAAACGCGGTCGGGGTGTTACAGGTAAAGTGGCTGTTTTTGGCATTCTAAAACGACAGGGTAAGGTTTAACCGTTGTCGTTAAAGATAACTTTATGCCGGTTATTAAATGAAAACCATTGCCTGACGGCATTGTTTATCCCGATTCCTGCAAAAGCCGTGATGTGTTTGATGTGGGTGAACCCATTTATCACCGTACCAGTCACTGTACGCATTTTGTAGGGCGGCAAAACCACATTGACGGGATGGAAAACTTTTGAGACCGGGCAAAGCGCATGCTACAGAAATAGAATGGAATTGACCGGAAATCTTTTCCATTATTCCGGAAAGAATGCGGGTTTCGTTTTAACTTTGGCGCACCATAAAGGGCAGCTTAAAATTTTGCGAATTTGGGTCGGTTTTACACGCTGCGCCGGTAAAACCGGCCAGCACAGCAAGGTTGGACACTTTGCGCTCATTTCCAATACGGCAGACAAGTTTTCATGCCGAAAAGATGTCGCATGGTGAAATGAAGACATGCCCTAATATCCTGAAAAATTTTAGGAGCTGACGTAGATTAGCCTTAAATACCGCCCTCTTTGAGTATCGCCTTGCATCCGCGCTTTTCTGCTCAAAAAATACGCGACGCCGACTAAATGAAGACACGCCCCAGTGTTTCAGCTTCCTGTCTGCGCGGGAATGACCGATATAGATTTGTGTTTTTACAAAAGTTCGAGCCGTCTGAATACGAAATGCTTCTTTCAGACGGCCTTGAGTTTAAACCGGTTTCGTTTTACGGCTACTCTCGGAATGTTTCAGGATGGTTCTTTCAATACCCGGCCGCCACAAAACCACCGCCTGTCAAAATCACCGGAACAATGGCCAAAGCAATCATGGCAGTGGCGGATTTATCCATGACATTCTTCCGTCAGGCCGTCTGAACAATTGGGTATGTTTCAGACGGCCGGCCTGCGCAAAAGTTTCCGATGATCAGCGTTCAATTTGCATCACATCACGCACGGCGCCTTTGTCAGCCGAAGTCGCCATCAGGCCGTAAGCGCGCAATGCTTGGGAAACGTAGCGGTCACGGTTGGCCGGTTTCCATGCCCGGCTGCCGCGGCTTTCCATTTCGGTGCGGCGTGCGGCCAGCTCTTCATCGGAAACCATCAGGTTGATACTGCGGTTCGGGATGTCGATTTCGATGGTGTCACCTTCGGCCACCAAACCAATCGCGCCACCTTCTGCCGCTTCCGGCGAAGCATGGCCGATGCTCAAACCGGAGGTGCCCCCGGAGAAGCGGCCGTCGGTCAGCAAGGCGCAGGCTTTGCCCAAGCCTTTTGATTTCAAATAAGAAGTCGGATACAGCATTTCCTGCATGCCCGGGCCGCCTTTCGGGCCTTCGTAGCGGATGATGACAATGTCGCCGGCTATGATTTCATTGGCTAAAATGCTTTCTACCGCAGCGTCTTGGCTCTCAAACACGCGCGCGCGACCGGTAAATTTCAGAATACTCTCGTCCACACCGGCGGTTTTCACCACGCAGCCGCGTTCGGCGATGTTGCCGAACAACACGGCCAAGCCGCCGTCTTGCGAATAGGCATTCTCCACGCTGCGGATACAGCCGTTTTTACGGTCGAGGTCGAGCGTTTTCCACATGCGGTTTTGCGAGAAGGCTTGTGTGGTACGCATACCCCCAGGCGCGGCTTTGAAGCGCCCGATGGCTTCGGTATTATCCGGATTGGTCACGTCCCATTTGGCAATCGCTTCTTTCAAAGTCGGCGCGTGAATGGTTGGGATGTCGGTATGCAGTTTGCCGGCTTTTTCCAGCTCTTTCAAAATGCCGAAAATACCGCCTGCGCGGTGCACGTCTTCCATGTAGTAGTCATGGTTGTTCGGTGCGGTTTTGCAGATGCACGGCACAACACGGCTCAAACGGTCGATGTCGGCCATTTTGAAATCGACACCGGCTTCATTCGCGACAGCCAGCAGATGCAAAATGGTGTTGGTCGAGCCGCCCATGGCGATGTCCATGGTCATGGCGTTTTCAAAGGCTTTTTGGCTGGCAATGCTGCGCGGCAACACAGATTCGTCGTTTTGCTCGTAGTAGCGGCGGGTAATCTCAACAATCAGACGGCCTGCTTCAAGGAACAAGTCTTTGCGTCCGACGTGGGTTGCCAGATAAGAACCGTTGCCCGGCAGTGACAAACCCAGGGCTTCGGTCAGGCAGTTCATCGAATTGGCGGTAAACATGCCGGAACATGAACCGCAAGTCGGGCAGGCATTTTGTTCGACTTCTTGAATCTGTGCATCGGAAACATCATCGTCGGCCGCTTCAATCATGGCGTCAACCAAGTCCAAACGGCGTTCATCAGCAATATTAATGGCGACGGTGACTTTACCTGCTTCCATCGGGCCGCCGGAAACGAAAATGGTCGGAATGTTCAAACGCATGGCCGCCATCAGCATGCCCGGAGTGATTTTATCGCAGTTGGAAATACACACCAGCGCATCGGCGCAGTGGGCATTGACCATGTATTCGATGGAGTCGGCAATCAAATCACGGCTCGGCAGACTGTACAACATGCCGTTGTGGCCCATGGCGATGCCGTCGTCCACCGCGATGGTGTTGAATTCTTTGGCAATCGCGCCGGCTTTTTCGATTTCACGGGCAACCAATTGCCCCATATTGTGCAAGTGCACGTGGCCCGGTACGAATTGGGTAAACGAGTTGGCAATAGCGATAATCGGCTTGCCGAAATCGGAATCGGCTACACCGGTGGCACGCCACAATGCGCGCGCGCCGGCCATATTGCGGCCGTGAGTGGAGGTTTTGGAGCGGTAGTCCGGCATATTGTATTCCTTTTTTGGGTTTGGACTTGGGCAGCCGTACATAAATAATGGCAACCCGGCTTGGGCCGTCTGAGAAAATTGCGGTATTATATCAAGCGAAAAGAAAGCTGTTATTTTATACCAATTATTCGTACATCAAAATCTTAATGCGCCGTAAAATAACCAGCCTGCCCTATTATGATGAGTTTGTTATACCTGAATTTGCTTCTTGTAAATTACTTTAAACCAAGGCCTGCGTAAAATTTGGGAAGCAGCTGCAATCCAAACCCGTTATTCCCCACACAGGTAGAAATCCAAGCCTATCCGTCCCAGCAATTTTTTCAAAAGTCTCAGGCTGCTTGATAAGCAGCATATGATTTTCAGACAGCCTGGGTGTTATTTCAATTCGCCCAACCAATCACGCGATGTCAAAAATTCGCTCAAACGCGCTTCGGCGCTGCCTTCTTCCGGCTGATACTGGTATTCGAAACGTACCAACGGTGGCATCGACATCAAAATGCTTTCAGTGCGGCCACCGCTTTGCAGACCGAAAAGCGTGCCTCTATCCCAAACCAGATTAAACTCAACATAACGGCCACGGCGGTAAAGCTGGAAGTGGCGTTCGCGCTCGCCGTATCCGGTATGTTTTCGTTTGGCAACAATCGGTTGATAGGCTTCGACATAACCTTCGCCAACTGCTTTGATGAAATTCAGGCAGGTGTCGAAATCCCAACGGTTTAAGTCATCGAAAAACAAGCCGCCTACGCCGCGGGTTTCGCCACGATGCTTGAGATAAAAGTAATCGTCACACCATTTTTTGTATTCGGGATAAACTTCTGCGCCAAATGGGCGGCACAGGTTTTCCGCTACGGTATGCCAGTGCAAGATGTCTTCTTCAAACGGATAAAATGGCGTGAGGTCGAAGCCGCCGCCAAACCACCACACCGGCGTTTGATTTTCAGGATAGGAAATGAAAAAGCGCACATTGGCATGGCTGGTCGGCACATACGGGTTTTTCGGATGAATCACCAGCGACACTCCCGTGGCTTCGAATGCGGCGCCGGCCAATTCGGGGCGGTGTGCCGTGGCAGAAGCAGGCATTTTTCCACCTTTGACATGGGAAAAATTCACACCGGCCTGTTCGAAAACCGCGCCGTTTTTCAACACGCGCGATTCACCTTTGCCCAGTGCCCCCACCCATTCGTCGCGAACAAACACCGCGCAGCCGTCTTCGGCTTCAAGCGCGGTGCTGATGTGGTTTTGCAGGTTTTTCAATACGGTTAACACGGCTTCGGTGTGCATGATACTTCCTTATTTTCATTAGGGTTGAGGCCGTCTGAAAGGTTTCAGACGGCCTTGGTTTTGTATGGTGGTGTTGAGAATAACAGCAACGCCGTAACGCTAATCGTTCAGACGGCCTCAACGAGTAAAAAACGTATGCGCGCCCAAATAGTTTTTGGCATAAAACGGTTTGGCCAGCTTTTCGGTTTGAATCGTTTTACCGCTGCTTGGCGCGTGGATAAATTCGCCGTTGCCGATGTAGATGCCGACATGGGAATATTTGGTGCGCTTGCTGGTGTTGAAAAACACCAAATCACCCGGTTTCAACTGACTGTCGGGGATTTTGCGCGAAGCGGCGGCCATGTCGCGGGCGGTACGCGGCAAGTTGACGCCGAGTGCGTTTTTATAGATGTATTGAATCATACCGCTGCAATCGAAACCGGTGTCCGTGCTGCTGCCGCCCCATTTGTAAGGCGTGCCGACCAAGCCCATGCTCTGAATCATGATTTCTTGCGAACCGTGAGCCCGGTCGATGTGGCTGATGCGCACAGGCTGGATTTTGCGCACTGGCCCGTGTTTGGCGGTTTTGACGGCTTTTTTTGATTTTTTGGCAGCGGTACCGCACGAAGCCAGTATGGCCACACTCACGGCTAAAAATATGGCTTTCCAAATCGATTTCATTGCTTTTCCTTTCGTTTTTCAGGCGGTCTCACAGCAAACTTTCAATCGGCAGAAACGACAATATGCGCGCGGTCATACGTTTCCAGAAGCCTGCTTCCGGCTCTTTGCTGTAGGTTTTGCCGTCTTCGGGGTTATACCAATGCAGCTTGTGGAATTTGTTCATTGTCACTTTATAAGCATATTTCGGCGTGGTTTCAACCAAACTGCGCTGCATCATGCCGGCTACTTCCGGGCTTTCAATAACCACACCCATTTCGGTATTCAAGCGTGCGGAGCGCGGGTCAAGATTAAACGAGCCGATAAACACGCGCCGGGCATCGACGATAAAGGTCTTGGCATGCAAGCTGGTGGCCGAGCTGCCGGTCAGGCCGCGGTCTTTGGTTTTCGGTACGGCATGGTTGGGCTGTAATTCGTAAAGATTTACACCGGCCTTAAGCAAAGGCTTGCGGTATTTGACATAACCGGAATGCACTGCCGCCACATCGGTCGCCTGTAGAGAATTGGTCAAGACATTGACATCAATGCCTTCTTTCGCCATTTGCGATAAGGCTTCCGTGCCGCTTTTGGTCGGCACGAAATAAGGCGAAACCAGATAAATACTTTCTTGCGGTTTCTGCAACGCATCAAACAAACGTTGGCTAATCGGCTGTTTGGAGCGGTCGCGGTTCAAGCCTTTGGCCGGATCATCGCTGATGAGACGGGTATGCACGTTAAACCATTCGATGCTATTTTCCTGCATCAACTTGAAAAGCCTTGAGTTTTCAACTTCTTTTCGGTATTTGACCAACATTTCATTGCTGCCTGAGCGATCATATTCCAGCTCCTGATAGCCTTTTTCGATGCTGCCTTTTTTAATCACGCTGGTAGCGTTGTAGGAAGAATTGCTCGCCCAATAGCGGTCGAAATCTTTAGATACTTCCGTTACTACCGACCCCGTGGCCAAAATATCCAAATCGGCAAACACGGTATCTTCCCTGACTTGGAAATACTCGTCGCCAATGTTTCTCCCGCCGAGAATGGTGGCCCGATTGTCAGCGGTGAGTGATTTATTGTGCATGCGGCGGTTCAGGCGCGGAAAATCGGTGAGATAGCCTAAAGCACGCCATTTGCGCATCAAAAACGGATTAAACAGACGGATTTCGATGTTCGGGTGGCTGTCAAGCGCGAGCAAGACATTATCCAAGCCGTTGGTATTGTTATCGTCCAGCAGCAGGCGCACGCGCACCCCTCGCTCGGCGGCACGGTGAAGCAAATTAAACAGCAAACGGCCGGAAATATCGTTGTGCCAAATATAATATTGCAGATCCAAGCTGACATCGGCCGATTCAATCAAGGCCGCGCGTGCCACAAAGGCTTCATGTGCATCATTCAACAAATAGATCCCTGAAGTTTCCGGATCATCGCCAATCTCGCCTTGTTGCGACGGTTTTAAAATCGCTTCCAAGCGTGGTGCGGAATCCACTTCTATATACCGGCTTTCTGTTCTATCGTCCAAAGACGGTAGGGCGGCGCAGCCTGCAAAAAATACCGGTAACACGTATGTTAAATATCTCGTCTTCATTGGGGTGGTGGGTTTCAGACGGCCTTTTGAAAAGCCGCCTATAACATAAATTGCAGGCTTTTTCTTTCATGCCGTCTGCAAAAATGAATTTAAATTGTTGCCTGATGCATTTTACCTGATTTTTATTGCTAATTTGTAAGATTTTGGCCGTCTGAAACATGTAATCGGTTGAAAATCAGGCTGGAAATCAGGGTAATCAAACCGGCACCGACAAAAGTAAACCGAAACGCCGCATGCAAATCGGCCTGCCCTATGCTGCTTTTGGTCCAAACTTGCAGCATCAATGCACCCACCGCAATGCCCAAGCTGATGGCCAATTGCTGGTTTACCGCCATCAGGCTGTTGCCGCTGCCGGTTTGGTAGCCGCGCAAATCGGCAATAGTGAGTGTGGTCATCGATGAAAACTGAATTGAGTTGCACGTACCCATCAGCAGCAATAATGCCACCCAAACCGCCATCGGCGCATGTTCGCCCGGTATGGACAACAGCATGATCAACACACCCAAAATGCGCGTGTTCCAAATCAGTACATTACGATAACCAAAGCGCGCCATAATCGGCTTGATGACCGGCTTCACCAACAATGAAGCCAGCGCAACCGGTGCGATCAACCAGCCCGACAAGCTGGCGCTGTAACCGAATGCCACCTGAAACAACAAAGGCAGCAAAAACGGCACAGAGCTAATCCCCAAGCGGCTGAGTAAGTTGCCCGTCAAACCTAAGCGAAACGTACGCACTTTGAACAAATGCCCGGCATAAATCGGATTCGGTGCGGTTTTCGCATGACGGTAATAAAGCCACATCAACACTGCACTGCTTGCCGCCAGCAAAAGCGAAAACGGCGCGGCATTGTCGTGGAAAACGATTTCCACCGATAAAGTCAGCGCACAGGCCGCGGCGGCAAACATCAGAAAACCACCCAAATCCAAAGCTGCTTCTCCGCCTTTGACATTCGGCATGATTTTCCGGCCGACAATCAAACCGATAAAACCGATAGGCAGGTTCAGCAGAAAAATCCAATGCCAAGAAGCATATTCCACCAAATAGCCACCCAGCAAAGGCCCCAACACCGGACCGATTAAAGCCGGCATCACCGCATAGTTAAATGCATTGAGCAATTGTGATTTTTCATACACCCGCAACATCGTCAAACGCGGCACCGACACCAGCATCGAACTGCCAATGCCCTGCACTGCCCGCGCCAATACCAGCATCGGCAAATTCGGTGCTGCCGCACACAATAACGACCCGAACATAAACATCGAAATCGAACCGAGAAACACGCTTTTGGTACCGAAACGGTCAACCAGATAGCCACTCAACGGAATCAACAGTGCCACGGTCAAGGTATAAACAATCACCGCTATCTGCATGTTGAGCGGTGATTCGTTTAAATCTCCAGCAATCTTCGGCAAAGCAGTATTCAGAATCGTGACATCCAGCATCTGCATAAAAATGGCAATGGCCATCAGCAACGGCAGCCAACGGGAGGGCTTGACGGCATGTGTCATCATGATTCGGCTTAAATATTTCTTTTCATTAATACCAAGTATTGTACCTGGATTTGAAGTTGGCTGGGGTCTCAAGGCCGTCTGAACAGGGCAATCACATGAAGCAAATCATGGCATAATGCCCGTATGAACCCACTTATCGCCATCTCCGCCAATATCAAAGACCCGCGGCAGCACGGCAAAATCAAACATAATCTTTCCGAAAGGCCGGCCGTAGCCGCCATACTAAGCAGTGCAAACAATTGCGCCGAAATCGAAAAGTATGGGGCGGATACAAACCCGAAT
>NZ_PXYY01000139.1 GCF_003013245.1 Neisseria iguanae | reverse complement strand
CCGTACGCAAACCGATTTATACGACCAATGCGGCAGAGGCGGTACACCGCCAGTTTCGGAAGCTGGCCAAAACCCAAGGCGCATTCCCCAATGAAACCGGCTTGTTGAAGCTTTTATATGGCGGTATCGGTAAGGCTTTGGGGAAATGGGCGATGCCGATTGCAAACCGGGGGCAGACGCTCCCGCAGTTGGCGGTTTGTTTTGACAGCCGGACGGCATTATCCGGTTGTAGAATTCAAGCTGACACAGGATTTTGAACGACCTCCTGTTTGCGGCAACTCGGCCAACTCAGGGGGATTTATCTTCATGATTTGAGCCGTGGGGTCATCATGGCGGTCATCAACGGTATGGATTGCAAGGCAAGCACCAAAAACCGCTTTGCCGGATAATTTTTGGCGGCAGATGGCTGTTTTCAGTTTTGCTACCGGTTTGCGCCAAAGCAACGTGTTTCACCTGAAAGGGGAACAAGTTGACTTGCAGCGTAAAATCGTGTGGATTTATTTCCGGGTAATCGGCCCTGCAACAGCCTGTTTGACGGCAGCGGTCATTTCCTGTGCGGTTTTGTTTTTCTTTCCGGCGCCGCTGTGTTGCTGTGCCTGTCGGTAACGGTATGTTCTGCTTTGATTTTGCGGCTGGCGGCGGAGGATGGTTTGTGCGGTCTGTCTGGGGGGTTCTTGCGGTCGTGTCCGGAAATGCAGGCGTTGCCTTGTGGTCAGTTGTGTGCCGGCCATGTTGCTTTTTGTTGTCGGGAAAGGCAGTATGCTACCGCATACTGCCTTTTTCTGTTGGTGGAACGTTGCACTTGTCAGGCAAATGTAAGGCCGTCTGAAAATTTTAATTTCAGACGGCCTTTTCGCTTTTAATTTGGTTTAACTAAGGAATCCGGCCAAATTAAGCAGGAACAACACGGAAAAACCTACCAAATAAACCAAACCTACAATTGCCAAGGCTTCCATGCCTTTAGAAAGTTTGTGTTTTTTGTCGGCTTTCACCAAACGGTAGTTCAGCCATGCAAAAATCGGCGCGGCTAAGAAAGCGGAAATCATAGCAAATTTCAACAATTCCGCCATCGCGCTGTTGAACCACAAAATCATTGCCAAACCTGATCCGGCAACCCAGATATACCAGCCGAACAATTCGCCTTTGCTGATGCTTTCTTTGCGGCGGATCAGGCGCACTGATTCCGACATGGCGCGGGCATAGCCGTCAATCACAGTGATGGTGGTGCCGTACATACAGGCAAAAGCGATAAACGCCACCAGCGGACGCGCCCATTCGCCGATGGTTACAGCATACATATTAATCAATTGGTCGATGTATTTGCCGCCTGCCATCTGCACGGTTTCACCGTTGCCGTATTGGACATACGCACCCAACACCAGAAACACCACTGCCAACACCGCGCTGGTATAGAAACCGACATTGAAATCGAAAATACCGTCACGGTAGCTGGAAGGTTGGATTTTTTGTTTTTCCGTCACCCACAAGGAGTTAATCGCGGAAATCTCGATCGGCGCAGGCATCCAGCCCATTAAAGCGATGATGAAGCCCAAACCGGTAAGCGTCCACGGTGTCGGCTCGATAAAGTCAGGCTGCATCTGCATGCCGCGCGACATGGCGATACCGGCCGTAATCATGGTCGCGACCGCCAAGCTAGCCACAATCGCCTTAGAAACCCTATCCAAAGCGCGGTATTGGCCGCTCAATAAAATCAGCAAGCACGAAAGCATAATCAAAGCCGCAATCATGCCCGTTTCCAAGCCTAAACTTGGCAAGGCCATTTTGATAATCGCTGCCGTCACTACCGCTACCGCACCGGCATTGATGGTGGCCGAAATAAAACACAACAGTGTGAAAACCCACAAATAAAAGTGGCTTTTCTCGGCATAACCCTGCACCAGGCTTTTGCCTGCGTCCATGGTGTAATGCGCGCTGAAACGGAAAAACGGATATTTCAGGATATTGGTTAAGACGATGATTAGCGCCAACTGCCAGCCATAAAGCGCACCAGCCTGAGTAGATGCAATCAAGTGCGAGCCGCCGATGGCCGCCGATGCCATGAGAATACCAGGCCCCAGCGCGCTCATGCGGCTTTGCCAAGTAGATGTTAAAGTGTGTGTTTGATTTTGAGACATTTTATTACCCGCCTGTTTAGACGGCCTGTTTAAAATTACGAAAAGTTGGATTTTAGCGTAAATTTAAACTTCCATTTTTTTGATTTATTGGCATTTAATGCCAATTTAAAATCTGAAACTTTTTGAGTAATTTTAAAGTTTCATAAAAATTCGCAAACTATGCCACAAACCTGTCTCAAAACAGCCTAGTATCGCTTTTATTGCTGATGAATGCCATCTACCATCTGGGACACGTTCTGCCTATGACATCATGTTTCAAACGCTTTTCAGACGGCCTTTGTCACATTGGTTCTTCCTCAACGCCCCAACTTTGTCACTCCGCCTGCCGCCTCGTGGTTGGACGTGCCGGAAAAGCCGCCGGTGGGTATGGCCGCCCCGCCCGGTACGAAAGCGAACACGGCAATTGTCATCATTTTTTCAAAATAAATTATATTCCAATCAAATTTCAACACCGCGTCAAGCAACAATAGTGGAATCAATAAATAACTGATACCAAGCGTTCTGCTGATAGGCAACAAAACGAGTACGTCACCGATTCTGTTGCCCCTTCAGCGGCTGACAAAATGGTTCTCTTTGCGCTGAAGCAGGCTGACGCTGTAACCGTTTTTTATGCCCGACAAAATTTAACATTGTCACACAACTGTCACAAAACATGGTTAAAGTGGCAGCGGTTCAAAACAGCTTCCATTTTGCAAGGGAAAATCATGGGCACGGTTTCTTTAGGTTCTAATGTTAAAAAAATCAATGCCATATTTGCCTCTTATTAATTTGGTGCGGCCGGTTATTCCATTGGTATGGGGCATAGGCTGCACCAATGGCAACCATACCATGCTTTTCCTGCCGGCGATATTGTCCGGCGTATTTATGGCCCTCAACATCGGCGGCAACGGCATCGCCAAATCGTCCGGCACACCATTCGGCGCCGGCACGCTGACCATCACGCAAACCTTATTGGTGGCGGCGGTTTTCAAATTCAGCAGCGCGATGATTTCCGGTGGCGAAGTGATCTCGACCATCCACAAAGGCATCACCGACTTAAAAGCGATGGACCTTGGGCTTATGCAGTTTGTGTATATCATGATATCCGCCTTGCTTGCTTCGGCTTTAATGCTGTTATTCACCCCCAGAAAGCTGGCCGGTTCCGGCACACGCATTCTGGTCGGTGCGGTGGATACCGCAATGCCAACTGGACGTTGATGAAACCCATCGGCCAGGCTTGTGCCATCACCCTGCCGTCTGCTACGATGCTGTCCGTTGCCTGCTTCCTGATTTTACGGAGTATTTTCTAAGACAGAACAAGCACAATCAAAAGGACGTCTGAATTTTTTCAGACGTCCTTTTGATTTTTATCATCAAGCCTGTTTGACCATTTCACAGAACGTGTGTCGGGGATGTAAATCTGCCAAATTTAAGTTTTAAGGTATGGCGGTTTAATAAACAGTTCGTTCAGCATTTTAAAATAGTGGATTTACACCTACCTGACGCTTACCGCATCAATCCCAGACCGGAAAATATACTATATTAACTTAGGGGCTTAAGAAGCAAACTCATAAAACTTTATGGTAATCTTCTGATATCTATATTAAAAACAAGTACCCAAAGTCCGGTAAACTTTCCGGGCAGAAATTCCGGCAAATATTACGCCTTTCTGCCTCAGGTTTGACTGCTTCCGACACAGCCGGATTAACGGCAGCCAGTGTCCGAAGTGCCAACAACCCGTTCCCCAAACT
>NZ_PXYY01000138.1 GCF_003013245.1 Neisseria iguanae | reverse complement strand
CTGTAGCAAACAGCCGCGTTGTTTACACGACAGGTTGGGAAAGACAAGCCTGCAAAATCTCAAAAGGCCTATCACCTTTCAAACTTTTGTGCGGCTTAACCGTACCGTATTACTAGAAATTAACGAAACGGCACCGCTCTTTTTGCCGGAGTCCCATATCCTGAAAAGGATGTTTATCCTGCCCCATTTCCATCAGCGTACGGATAACCCGCTCTGCTTTACCGTTCGTCTGCGGCCGGACGGCGCGGGTAAATTTTCGGCCGATATTGTTTTCGCCAAATGGATGGCCGGCGTTGCCTGTGCATTCCATGCCGTTGTCGGAATCAGCACACCCGACGGTATACGGGCAGCAATCAATTACATCATGCAGCAGCACCGGCGGCAGTACGGTCCGGCAGAATGGCTGCGTACAGTCCCTATGAAAAACCATCAATGGCAACAAAAGCAAAGGCAGCCGTTTGGTGTCGGAGTGCGCCGTTTCAGCCGGATAAGGTTTGCTGTCGCGTTTTGCCTGCTTCTTGAACTTTGTCTTCGATTCCCCGCCCGGCTTTGGCCAAACGCTTCATGCCCTATTTGGTTTGTTTGAAACGGTTATTGGTACTGCGTTGCGGTGTCAGCAGTTGCCATCGTACCGCCTTCAGGATACGGCAGATGGTCACTCTGCCGGCACGGTATTGCTGCGCCGGCAGGGTAACGCTGATTTTATCCTGTGTATCGGCGTACCAAATGGCTTGGCTATTGTGCGGGAGTAAGGCGGATGTTTTTATGGAGGTTCATGCAGTATTGTCTTTCCAATACGGTAAACAACGCCTGCTTTTCTTACATATCGGGCCGTCTGAAAAAACATTTCAGACGGCCCGATATGTAAATATAATAAACCCAACGGCATTACATGCCTGGGAACATACCTTTCATACCTTTGGCCATTTTCATCAGCTTAGATATGCCGCTGCCGCTGAACATTTTCATCATTTGCTGGGATTGCTCGAATTGTTTCAGCATTTTGTTAACTTCCTGCACATTCGTACCTGCACCGGCGGCAATGCGGCGTTTGCGGCTGGCTTTAATCAAAGCAGGGTTGGCACGTTCTTTCGGGGTCATTGAGTTGATAATCGCTTCAACTTTACCCATGGCTTTTTCAGCGGTGCCTTCGGGAATCTGCTTGGAAATCTGGCCGAGTTCGCCCGGCATTTTCGACATCAGGCTTTCCAAGCCGCCCATGTTGCGCATTTGCTGGATTTGTTCTTTAAAATCGTTGAGGTCAAAACCTTTGCCTTTTTGGATTTTCTTCGCCATTTTGGCGGCGGCTTCTTCATCGATACCGCGTTGAACATCTTCAATCAGACTCAATACGTCGCCCATACCCAAAATTCGGCTGGCAATACGATCGGGATGGAACGGTTCCAAACCGGTGACTTTTTCACCGATACCGATAAATTTAATCGGTTTTCCGGTAACGTGGCGCACAGATAAAGCCGCACCGCCGCGCGCATCACCGTCCATTTTGGTCAGAATCACACCGGTAAGCGGCAGTGCTTCGTTAAAGGCTTGGGCAGTATTAACGGCATCCTGACCAAGCATGGAGTCAATAACAAACAGGGTTTCCACCGGACTTACCGCGGCATGTAAAGCTTTAATTTCGTTCATCATTTCCTCATCGATGGCCAAGCGGCCGGCGGTATCGACCATCAATATATCGTAGAAATGTTTTTTGGCATAATCGACGGCCGAACGGGCAATATCTACCGGCTTTTGGCTGATGTCGGACGGAAAGAAATCCGCGCCGACTTGTTCTGCCAATAAACGCAATTGTTCAATCGCAGCAGGGCGGTACACGTCGGCAGAAACTACGAGAATTTTTTTCTTTTGCCCGGTTTTCAGTAAGCGTGCCAATTTGCCGACGGTGGTAGTCTTGCCTGCCCCCTGCAAACCCGCCATCAACACCACGGCAGGTGGCGCAACAGATAAATCCAGTGAGGTATTTTCCTTGCCCATCAATTCAATCAGTGCATTGTTGACAACCCCGACGAATGCTTGGTCGGGTGTCAGACTACCGGCCACTTCTTGACCAAGCGCCTTTTCTTTGACGTTGTTGATGAATTCTTTAACGACCGGCAAGGCAACGTCGGCTTCCAGTAAGGCCAAGCGGACTTCACGCAAAGCTTCCTTAATATTGTCTTCGGTTAATTTCGCATGGCCGCGGATATTTTTCAAAACGCTACTGAAACGGTTGGTTAAGTTGTCTAACATGCTTATCCTTGATAACTGCTGCCCACAAGAGAGCATTATTTGATAAAATAAAATAGGTTTTATTTTACACTATCGTACGCAGTTATGAATATGTGTACAGAGAAAGTTTGTTATGCCGATAATTTTGATTTGTCTGATGCTGGTGTATGCCGGATTGTCCGGCTTTGTGTGGATACGCTATAAAAAACACCACGATCAGGCGTATCCTATCCATGCCGAGCTGATGGTATTAGGTGTGGCATTGCTGGTGCACGGCGTGGCTTTATTGATGCCGGTATTGAAAGATCAGGTTTTGGTGACAGGATTCGGCTATTCGATCAGCCTGATTGTATGGCTGATGCTGATGATGTATTGCTTAGGCAGCTTCTTTTATTGTTTGCGCGGATTACAATTGCTCTTATATCCGTGTGCCGCGCTGTCTTTATTATTGGGTATGATTTTTCCGGGGAAATTCATCGGCTATGAAATCAGCGATGTGCCGTTTATGCTGCATGTGGGCAGCTCATTGCTGGCATACGGCTTATTCGGCATCGTGACGTTGTTTGCCATATTGATTTTGCTGCTGAACCGAAGCCTGCACAAACGGAAGATGTCTTCGCTGGTCACATTTTTACCGCCGCTGCTGAGTTTGGAAAAATTAATGTTCCGTGGCATGCTGGTCGGTTTTGTCTTGCTGACTTATTCCGTCGTCAGCGGAACATTTTTCGCAGAAAGTGTATTCGGTAAACCACTCACCTTTACCCATAAAACCATATTCGGCATTTTATCGTGGCTGATTTACGGCGGCTTATTGCTCAAACACAGTATGATGGCATGGCGTGGTAAAAAAGCCGCGATTTGGACCATTATCGGGTTTATCAGTTTGGTGTTGGCTTATGTCGGTAGTAAATTTGTGTTGGAAATCATCTTGCACCAATAAGTGAAATGAAAAAGAGCTCTTTGTATTGGAATATTGTTTTAGTATTACCAGTCTCTTCTATTTTTATAACCTTTGCTATCTTGGCTTTTTCTTAATCGGTTGAAAATAATTCATCATGACTATAGCTCAAATGTAATAGTATAGTTAGCCAAATATGCAAGCATTATTTTAAATAATTTACTATTATAAAGTACTAAATAAAAATACATTTTGGTTATGAAAATAAAATACCCTTACATTCGCATTTCAAGTGCAACACTCAAATGCCGGCGGCAGGAGCCGCTAAAAACAAATCGGCCGGTATCTCATAATCCCGTATTTTCCCCGGTCGGCGGTTGAGGGCAGCCCCAACCGCCTTAACCTGTTTGCCGCCCAATTTTCTAAAATCCGTCCCCTTCGGGAAGGATGGCCGGATCAGTCTCCGTTGGTATGCGCCGCCAACCCTTTCCCGGAAGGGGTAGAGACGGCAGAAGTCAGGTTTGCATGGCCGTACCGCTGCCGGTGCTGTAAAAGGTTCTTTTGCGCGATGTAATCGATTGTTGCCCCTATACCATCAGATCACGGCATGGAAATATCGGGGCAGTACGGCACATCCGTTTCCGGCTGCCTGTGTGCAAAACAGGTTTCCCCGTATTGCCCGGCCACAGACTGACGTCAAGCAGAGCGGGTTATCCGCAACTTAATGGAAATGGGGCAGGATAAGTTTGCGTTT
>NZ_PXYY01000137.1 GCF_003013245.1 Neisseria iguanae | reverse complement strand
GGAATCATAGGTAATTATGGGGCATTTAATATTGAAAAAAAGCGTACGTTAGTCACCTAAGTACGCTTTTTTTGATTATGGGTTGGGTTTTGTAAAGGTCTCGGCCTGCTGCAGCAATCCGCCGGTGTTTGCCACTAAGCCGAAAGACGGCCGAAGCCGGTTTTGGCGCTCAGCTTTATCGGGCTTATCGGTGGCAAACGGGTTTTTGCGTTTGGTTTGTATGGGGTTTGTCTGCGGGTTTTGCAGTGGTGCGGCGGTGCCGCCTTGCCGACAGGCGGCTATCCGCTGGCGCAGGTGTGTGCGTGAGGCTTTGAAGCGCGCTGCCGGCTGTGCACTTGGTGATAATGGGGTAAGCCCGGTATTTGAAGTCCGGTGTATATTCGGACAGTAAGAAAACTGCAGAAAACCGCACCTTTTTAGTTGGAAAGGGCGTCCGACTTTTTGGGTGCAGTTCAATGTTTTCAGACGGCCTTTTTGTATGAGGATTTCAGTATATGACTGATTCACTTAAAAATGAACACACGGGTAGGTCGGATGCCCGTATTGGCCCTTTGCCTGCAGGTATGAACGTGACCTTGAATTAAAATGGTTTCCTGGCTTTTTAAGTAAATGCCAGATTCCGGAATCCGACCTGTCCTGCGTTGTCATGATTCATTTAGGGCTGACGTAGATTGGCAGTCATGATGGGCTGCAAAAATGAAGATAAGCTGTTGCAAATTAAAAAAGCGTGTCCCAAAGAAACGGCTTCAGTTCCTGTATTGGAACGAACTGCGCCCGTTCCGCCGCCGGTATTTCGGGCATCCAAGCCAATCCGACTATGCCGCAAAATCCGCCAAGTCACAGCCTGCCATTTAGAACTTCAAGCCGATGGGGTTTTCAGCGGTTCTGCCGGGTTGGATGAGCGTTATTCCGGCCATCAGTATAAAGGCAAATGCGGTCTCAGAGCCGCAGGAAAAGTGGCTGTGTTTGGTATCTTAAAACGACAAAGAAGGGGTTATACTGCTGTTATAGAAGACACTAAGCAAAAGACTTTGTTATTGTTATTAAAAGAAAAATAATGTCTGACGGTATTGTTATACGGACTGACACAAGTGCTGTGATGTGCTTGATGTGAGTGAATGTATGACCGTATTACTTCAGATGATTGGGCATCATTTTAAAAATCTTTTAATTTGATGAATAATAGCTAGGCAGGCCGCAGCCGTCTGAAAAACGGTTGGAGCTACGATGAAGAATGTATATTGGTTTTTTTGATGATGCGGCGGAACTTGGTTAGAAATCGATGTCAGCGAATTCATGGTGTTTTCCTCAATGACGGACACGTGCTACTGGTAAATAAAAAAAAAAATAATACGCAAAGCGGTGTTTAAAATCCGTGTTGAAGATTATTGATAAACGGCTTGACCATGATAAAAAATGGATATTCATCTTGACCATTATTTAATTTAAACGCTGGATTGATAAAGGTATGTTAAGGGTTACAGTAGCAAATAACCCCTTAGGCAGGACATCCGACTATGGTCACCGACCACATTGCCAACGCCCGGCGTGACACCGCCTTGCATCTTGATTTTGCCGACATCGTACCTCTACTGCAAACATTTGGACTTCGCCAATCTGCCTGACGGTACCGTCGTCAGCAGCAACCCCAATATCCACACTACCCTGATGCTCACACGAGAACAGGCGCCTCCAACACATCAATATTCAAGCCCATCGGCAGCAACGAAACTGATAGGTTGGCAAGCAGCATACTGTGGGGATTGAAGATAACAATTGTCACTTTCTTCACAGAATGAGTAGGGTAATACGTTGAAGTTGCTGTTTTTTTTTTTTAAGGTTTTGTTTTATCATCTTAAAAAATATTTGAACTGGGATTTTTTTACATCAATTATGATGATGTTTAAATGTCATCACACTTTTCAGGACACTACCAACTATTTCCGTAACGCAGAATAGGCAGCTGATTGTCTAAATCATATCCGGTCAGTGGAGTTTGCCGTAAAATTTCGGTTTCACTTTTTTACTTGGCTAGGTGGGTTGCATTTTAAAATTTTATAAATAATACAGATAATTATGAAGAAACGGCTCTCACATTGTATATGGTAGGCTTAATTTCCGCCTCATTATTGTTATAGCATCGGGGGGGGGGTTGTATGGTATGATGTAGATCAGGTTAAGTTGGATGGTCACGCCGTTCCTAAAAGGGATTCTCGGTGATAGACATACTCCGACACTTGTCCATAAGGATAAGCTTAAAATACTAAAGCTGCTGCACGCTTCAATTATAATTGTAATGGCAGGTTTTTTGATTTTCCCTGTGGGAAAATGTCGGATTACGCCGTTTGGAGCGGCCAAGCCGGCCTACAACAATCTCAGGCCGTCTGAAAGCATTTCGACTTTTAGATGGCCTGTTTGACAATTATACGTTATGATACAGCCAAGGTTGGGCAGCTTTGTGTTTTTCTTCAAACTCATGGATTTCATCGGCGTGCTGCAGGGTCAGGCCGATTTCGTCCAAGCCGTTGAGTAGGCAATGTTTGCGGTGTTCGGTGATGTCGAATGCGAACTCATCGCCGCTTGGTGTGGTGACGGTCTGAGTTTCCAAATCAATGGCAAGTGAATAACCTTCTTGCGCTTCAACTTCTCGGAAAAGCCGGTTGACCTGCTTTTCAGTCAAGACGATGGGCAACAGGCCGTTTTTGTAGCAGTTGTTGAAGAAGATATCGGCAAACGAAGGTGCAATGACGGCACGGAAACCGTAGTCATCCAGAGCCCAAGGGGCATGTTCGCGAGACGAACCGCAGCCGAAATTTTTGCGTGTTAGTAGGATCTGTGCGCCTTGGTAGCGCAACTGATTGAGTGGAAAATTAGGATTAAGCGGGCGTTTGCTGTTGTCCATGCCTGGTTCGCCGTGATCAAGATAACGCCATTCATCAAAGGCATTTGGGCCGAAGCCGCTGCGTTTGATGGATTTTAAGAATTGTTTTGGAATGATGGCGTCGGTGTCGACATTCACGCGGTCAAGCGGGGCAACTAGTGCGGTAATTTTGGTAAAAGCTTTCATGGTGTACTTTCAAATACGGTAACTTGTGTGGTGTTTCAGGATAAAAGCCCCGTAGAACAAGGCATCATCAGTGGAAAAATCAATAATTTTTACATTTTCTTAGCCACTGCTCATGGTATTGTCTGCTCTGCTTATGTTTTTACCTATACCGGAAATGGTGTTGCAGGCGGATAACAGTGCCATTAGGGCGATGGCGGGCAATATGATTTTTTTTCATGTTTGAAGCTCCTTATGGATTTTGAAAGTACAGCCTGATGCTGTGTTTCCCATCATGCCAAAATTTTTTGAAAAAGACAAACCGGAATATCGAGCCGTCTGAAAATTTGATAATTTTTTTAATCTGTTTTTTCAGACAGCATCTCTATGTTTACAGTTTGTGCCAGATGGTTGCAGCAACGGTTTCTGCATTTTTTTGCGGTGGGTAGAAATGATGTAGCAGACATTTTTGTGTTTCAGGTTGTAAAAATTTTACGTGTTCCCACCACAGCCTAATGTATTGTGGAAGCATGTTTTCGCTTTCGGCCCGAATGTCTGCCGTGCGCAATTTTGATCGGTGTGGTAATATAATACACGATTAATATGCTGCAGTTTGTGCTCCATCACAGTCGCGTTCGGCGGCATAGCGTATGCTGTGAGTGTTGAGGTATTGTCGTAATGGAGTGTCATTATCACCCAGCTTCAAACAGTCAACAAAGGAAACATTGATGAAAATTTCATATGCTTTAATTGCCACATTACTGATGACCTCTGGCGTGGCTGCTGTCGCAGCCCAGCCGGCTGCAGCGAAAAACCCACTAAGCGTACACGTTCTTAACCTGCAAACCGGTCAGCCAACGGCAGGAATTGAGGTTG
>NZ_PXYY01000136.1 GCF_003013245.1 Neisseria iguanae | reverse complement strand
TTCCGGTGCAGGTTTTTCTTGTGGCAGAAAACGAAATAGTCAGCGGCTTTGAGCGGTATCCGTCAGTTAATCGTGTTTGAAGGATGGCAGTTAAGTGTGTTCTGTCCGGCGGCAAAAGTTTAACTTAGAAGCTGTCCTAGATAACCGGGAAAACTCAAATTAAGTCAGAATTATCCTTATGCGTAAAAGTCGTCTAAGCCGGTACAACCAAAATAAACTCATTGGGCTGTTTGTTGCAGGAGTTACCGCCCGAACAGCATCCGAGTTAGTTGGCGTAAACAAAAATACCGCCTCCTATGATTTTCACCGTTTACGATTACTTATTTATCAAAACCACCCGCATTTGGAAATATCTGATGGGGAAGTAGACGTTGATGAAAGTGATTTTGGCGGGCAAGGTAAACACGGTTGCGGTTCGGCCGGTAAAATTACTGTATTCGGGCTTTTGAAGCGAAACGTAACGTTTTTACTGTTGCCGTACCGAAGCTGCCTTGCTGCCAATTATCCGCGAACAGGTTAACCCTGACAGCATTGTTTAGACAGACCGTTATCGCCGTTATGATGTGTTAGATGTAAGTGAATTTACCTATTTTCGTCTCAATCACAATATACATTTTGCGGAAAGACAAAACCCTATTAACGGGATTGAGCACTTTTGGAATCAGGCAAAACGTCATTGACGCAAGTTTAACGGTATTGCCAAAGTGCATTTGGAGCTGTATTTGAAGGAATGTGAACCGCGTTTTGACAATAGTGAAATAAAAGTTCAGATTTCCATTTTAAAACAATTAGTAAAATGTAATTTATCCTGGTCATCTAGGACAAACCCTCAACTTATCTGCCTTTCTTTTGCTCGTATTTTGCTTTATAACAAATAATTGTCAGGACGCGCTAGGATTACAGCCGTTTCTCGAGTTTTGCAAAGATTCCAACCTCTCTTTCAGACGGCCTTCTTGCAGGCCGGAACCGTTTAATCAGTCTTTGTTTCTATCCGGCGGCGGTTGAATCGGTTCTGCCTGTCCGGTATTTGGCCGGCTCTGAGCCGGTTGAATCGGCTAAGGCAAATTATTTTCTGCCCGAACGCTTACCGCAACCTCTGCAGCCGCTTTCTCTGCTTTTGTTTTAGCCGCTCCGCTTCACGCCGGATCATACCGCCCAGCCCCGTTTTTCTCTTGCTCTGCTTTGTTTTGCCCAGCATACGCTTCCTGCACCCGTTGGCGGAAGCGCATGCCGGCCATGTGGTAAAACGGTCGTGGTGAGAATTGGCGCGACACCTGCGATGCGAAAATACACACAATCAACATCCAAAACAGCAAATTTTGCCCACCTGTCATTTCCATCACCACCACGCTGGAGGTAATCGGCGATTGGGTCGCCCCAGCCAGAAAACCGGCCATACACAGCACCACCACCACGTTGACGCCGCTTTCCAATTGGCCGATGGCGGCAATGTGTTCGCCCAACATCGCGCCGATGGTCAGCGAAGGCGTGAAAATACCACCAGGAATGCCAGCCCAATAAGAAAACAGCGTGGCCAACCATTTCGCCACCGCCACGCCCACCGGCGCATCGTACATGCGGCGCAATGCGCCCGATGCTTCATGATAACCCGTGCCGTAAGTTTGGCCTTGATAGATCGTACCCAGCACCGCCAGCAGCAAACCCATGATGGCGGCCAACATCAGCGGATGGCGGCGAATCCAGCCGCGGATTTTCTCCGGCGCATAAGCCGCCGCACCTTTGTACAGCATGCGTGCAAACAAACCGCCGGTCACACCGCACAACAAACCCACCGCCAACACCCATGTCAACATATTATCCAATTCGCTGCCGTGAAAGCCGGAAAAATGCGGGTTGTTACCCTGAATAGCCACTTGAATGAAACCTGCCGCCAACACGCCGAGCAAAATTTGCCGTTCCCAGCGCAAAATCACGCCGCGCCCGAGTTCTTCAATCGCAAAAACCACCCCGGCCAAGGGCGCATTAAACGCTGCCGCCAAACCGCCTGCCGCACCGGCTGCCATCAGATCGTTTTCCTGCATCCCTTTAAACGCGAGATTGTGTTTCTTACACCACGCACCCCATGCCGTCATCACCGCCGCACCAACCTGCACCGAAGGCCCTTCGCGCCCGATGGATGCACCGGCCAGCATACCCAGAAAGGTCAGCGGAATTTTCAGTAAGGTCCGGCCGAGCGAAATCAGCCGCGTTTTTTGCGGCCCGTACGGCAGGCTCAGCGATGCCAACACCTGCGGAATACCGCTGCCGACGGTATAAGGTGCGTAACGGCGCGTCAGCCACACAATCAACGGTAAGCCCAGCGGCAAGGCCACCCACGCAAACCATGCGTATTCCTGAACCAAACGTGCATTCAAATCCAGCGCATACTCCGCCATGTGCGCAAACAACAGCGCCGTCAACGCCACCAGCGCTGAGCCGGCCAGCAGGAAAACAAACGACACCGTTTTACGGGAAAGCCGCTCGGTTTGTTTGAGTTTATGGGCGATTAGGGAGCCAATGGATTTCTTTTTCGGCATGATTTCGGCAATTTGAGTGGGGTTGAAAACATCATTACGTTGAGAAATAAAAGTATAGCAAGGATTATTGTCAACAGGGTTTCAGACGGCCTTTTCGCTGAAAATAATGGCTTAGGCCGTCTGAAAATATCCACAGCAACACTTTTTCAGACGGCCTTAAGCAGGCATGCCGCGAAAATCCTTGCCATTAGTCTGAATTTTGACTATACTGCCAAATTAATCACTTTTCAGACCAAATATGAACTTTATTGATGACATCGGCCGCCTGATGGCACACTCAACCCGGCTTTATGAGCAATGGGCAAAAAGACACGGCCTCAGTTACAACATGCTTGCGGTATTATACGGCGTTGCCTACTATCCCGACTGCACGCAAAAAACCATTTGCACGCATTGGAACTTGCCCAAACAAACCGTATTTTCCGCCTGCCGCCAACTGGCGGAACAAGGCTGGCTGACCTTTTTTCCCGACCCTAACGACAAACGCGGCAAAACGCTGCATTTGACCGAAACGGGACAAGCAGCCGCCCTACCCGTTATCCGAAAAATACACGATCTCGAACAGGGCATTATCCGTGATTTCGGCGAAGCGCAAGCCGAAGCTTTCATTCAACAGTTGCAACGCTTTATCCAAATCGTTGCCCGACACACACAGGAGCCGTAAACATGGCATGGATTTATCTGATTAGCGCAGGTTTAATGGAAATCGGCTGGCCGCTGGGTTTGAAACTTGCCCAACAAGACGGTTGGCGTTGGCAGGGCATTGCCATCGCCGTTTTTTTCATGGGTGTGAGTGGCTTTTTTCTGTTTCTCGCGCAAAAATCCATCCCGATGGGTACAGCCTATGCAGTTTGGACGGGCATCGGCGCCATCGGCACATTTGTCGTCGGCGTGTTGTTTTTGGGTGACCCGTCCACCATCGGCCGCTGGCTGGGTGCGGTACTGATTATTTCCGGCGTGACAGTAATGAAACTCTCGTCCTGAGTTTTGAGGGAGAATCATTCAAAACCAGATTCCCGACTTGCTCAAAAAAAAAAAAAAAAACGATTTTGCAAACCGTTGAAGCGGCAACAGAACCGATTCCGTACCGTCTGCGACAGGCCGACCGGCCATCATAAATAATGGATGAGAATAAACAAAATGCCGTCTGAAAGTGAACTGCTCCCCAAAAGCTGGACAAATTCCCTCCAACTTAGCAAGGTGCAGTTTTCTTATGTCCAAATATAAACCAGACTTCAAATATCAAACCGTACTTTATGACCAACAAGTGCACAGGCCAGCAGCGGCACTGCAAAGCACTTCGACATCTCACACACCTGTGTCGTTGGATAGCCGCCCATCGCGAAGGAGGATCGCCACAGGCAAACCCTAAACCCCCTTTACCGTTGACAAGCCCGACCATAAAAAAAAACACAGGCAGAGCTGATTGAAGAATTGCGCCATATGAGCACGGAGAACGACTACCTAAAGCATACCGTCATCAGGCTGTCGGGGCCGCTTCGGAGAATATCCCCAACCGGCAACCTGCCGCCCAGAAACCGATCAGAAAGAGAGGGGTGATGTGGCCGGGCCCAAAGGCAGAGAGGGCAAACC
>NZ_PXYY01000135.1 GCF_003013245.1 Neisseria iguanae | reverse complement strand
GGGCATAACGGCCTTTTTGCTGTTCGGGATAATTGGTGATGGGCTGCCGGCCGGTAATGAAGTGGTTTTTAAGCAATGGAAAGCGGTCAATATGTTTGGCAATCATGGTTTCGGTAGTTTGTTTGAAAAAGCGGCCCATGGGGAGAATCCTCTAAAATCCGGTTTCAAAGGAATTTAGGGGATTTTAGGGGTTTGGGAAAAGGTTGGGTTGTTTTAGCAGCCATTAACCTTTTGTCGGTTGGAAAGGGTTTTACAAAGGTCTCAGGCCATATCAACCAGAACCACGCCGGCCACCGGTATTGGTAACGCCTTTGATAAGGAGATGACCCCGGATAACCTTTTGCAGCATGGCTTTTGAAGCACCGGGACGCTTCAATATGCCCAATACGGTGGTTTTTCCACCGGCTCCCCAAGCCTGTTTGCCACGGATGCGTCTGGCACCGGAATAAGGCCCATCCGGTTCAGTGATACCTGAAAACAAGGTTTGCTTCCCACATTCGTCAGCAATACGGTGCCGCAGTTTGGGGAATGGGTTGTTGGCACTTCGGACACTGGCTGCCGTTAATCCGGCTGTGTCGGAAGCAGTCAAACCTGAGGCAGAAAGGCGTAATATTTGCCGGAATTTCTGCTCAGAAAATTTACCGGACTTTTGGTACTTGTTTTTAATATAGATATCAGAAGCTTACCATAAAATTTTATGATTTTGATTCCTAAGCCTCATATTTGATACCGCTTGACATTAACCTACAGTAAAGGTTTAAGCTTACTCCATCTACCCAACCTACTAGTCAATAAAATGCAAAAAAAAGTCCGTTTCCAAATCGAAGGCATGACCTGCCAGGCTTGCGCCTCGCGCATTGAAAAAGTCTTAAATAAAAAAGACTTTATCGAAAGCGCCGGCGTGAATTTTGCCAGTGAAGAAGCGCAAGTCATCTTTGACGACAGCAGAAGCTCAATAGCCGACATCACTCAAATTATCAAGAAAACCGGTTTTGGTGCAAAAGAAAAAACTGATGCGCTGCCCAAAGCCGGCAACGATGGACTGGTGCACATCGGCTGGCGTTTGTGGCTGCTGTTGGCAGTTAATGTGCCGTTTCTTACCGGCATGGCTGGCATGATGTTTGGCTGCCACGATTGGATGATGCCCGTGATGTGGCAATTTGCCCTAGCCAGCATTGTGCAGCTTTGGCTGGCGATACCGTTTTACAGAAGCGCGTGGACATCGATTAAAGGCGGCTTGGCCAACATGGATGTGTTGGTCACCATCGGCACGGTGTCGATTTATCTCTATTCCGTGTATATGATGTTCCATCACCGCGACATGGGACATGACGGTATAGCGCATGTGTATTTTGAAGCGGGCGTGATGGTGGTCGGTTTTGTGTCGCTGGGCAAATTCTTGGAACACCGCACCAAAAAATCCAGTCTCAACAGCTTGTCGTTGATGCTCAAACTCACACCGAGCAATGTGAATGTGCATCGCGACGGGGCATGGCAATTGCTGCCTTTAGACCAAGTACAAACCGGTGATATGCTGCGCGCCAATCACGGCGAACGCATTGCCGCCGATGGTGTGGTCGAAAGTGGCAGCGGCTGGACAGACGAAAGCCACCTGACAGGCGAATCGAATCCCGAAATGAAACAGCAAGGCAGCAAAGTTTTGGCCGGTGCGTTGGTGACCGACGGCAGCATGGTTTACCGCGCCACGCAACTGGGCAGCCACACCTTACTCGGCGACATGATGAACGCGCTCTCGGAAGCGCAAGGCAGCAAAGCGCCGATTGCACGCATGGCAGACAAAGCAGCGGCGGTGTTCGTGCCGGTAGTGGTCGGCATTTCCTTACTCACTTTTGCGCTCACTTGGGGCATTAAAGGTGATTGGCAGGAAGGTCTGATGCATGCGGTGGCGGTGTTGGTAATCGCCTGTCCGTGCGCTTTGGGTTTGGCCACTCCGGCAGCAGTGATGGTCGGCATGGGCAAAGCGGTCAAACACGGTATTTGGTTTAAAGATGCCGCGGCGATGGAAGAATCGGCACATGTCAATGCTGTGGTGCTCGACAAAACCGGCACGCTCACTGAAGGCCGTCCGCAAGTGGCCGCGGTTTACCTTGTGCCGGACGGTGGTTTCAGCGAAGACGATTTGTTCCGCATCGCTGCCGCTGTAGAACAAAACGCCACCCATCCGCTCGCTAACGCGATTGTATCCGCCGCACTTGCCCGCAATCTGGATTTACCGGAAACCAGCCGCGCGCAAACAGTGGTCGGCGTAGGCATTTCCGCCGAAATCCACGGTGTCGGTCTGGTGAAAGTGGGTAAAACCAATTCTGCCAACCTGACTTTACCAACCGGTTTAGACAGTGTTTGGTCAATCGCCAGCTTGGTTGCCGTATCGGTTGACGACCAGCCCATCGGTGCCTTTGCCTTGGCTGACACCCTAAAAAGCGACACTGCCGAAGCCATACGCCGTCTGAAAAGGCATGATATTGATGTGTACGTAATGAGCGGCGACAATCAAAATACCGTCAAATACATCGCCGCGCAATTAGGCATCGAGCATGCTTTCGGCAACATGAGTCCGCGCAATAAAGCGGCAGCGGTACAAAAATTAAAGGACGAAGGTAAAGTTATAGCCATGGTCGGCGACGGCATCAACGATGCTCCTGCTTTAGCTGCCGCCAATGTCAGCTTTGCCATGAAAGGTGGCGCCGATGTGGCAGAACACACTGCTTCGGCCACACTGATGCAACATTCGGTAAATCAATTAGTCGACGCCCTGCTCGTTTCCCGTGCTGCCTTGAAAAACATCAAGCAAAACTTGTTTTTCGCATTTTTCTACAATATTCTCGGCATCCCACTGGCGGCTTTGGGTTTTCTCAGCCCGGTGATTGCCGGTGCAGCAATGGCGATGAGTTCGGTATCGGTATTAGCCAATGCTTTACGTTTGAAACGCGTGAAAATCAAATAATGCCGCATCTATTGAAGGCCGTCTGAAACGGGCAACTTTACCTCAGACGGCCTTTTATCGTTTATAATCGGCTTTTATTTTGCACGGGCGTTCGACCATGGAAATGATGGCCGCGATGAATATATTTCTGATTACATTATTGATTTTTACCGTATTGCTGATATGGTCGCGCAATTGGAAACGCAAACAGGCTTATTTGGAACACATCAAAAGCCAGCCGGAAACATTTCGATGGATCAGCCAAAACCTGACCGGCGTGGAAATTAAAGATTTGAAAACCGTGGCCGACCGCTTCGGCGTGCCGATGCTGCAAGCGAAACAATTGATTGATTTTTATCGTCAAAATTACAAAGACTAATCAGCTTTACATAATACGGCTGTTTGATTTGACCTACGTTAAGGCCGTCTGAAACAACTAACATTATAATGTTAATTATTTCAGACGGCCTTAATGTCGAGGGAAATATGACAGTTTATCTTATTGGTGATTCAATCCGGTTGGGTTATGAAGCAAAGGTTCAAGCCGCCCTGCCCGATACGGCGATTCTCTCGCCGCTGGACAATTGCCGCTCATCGCATGATGTATTGCAGCATATCAAAGACTGGATACATGGCGCACAGGTCGGCGACATCATTCATCTCAACTGCGGCTTGCACGATATCCGCTACAATGCCGGCAGCCTGAAACCCTTAACCGACATCCAAACTTATCACGTCAATCTGTGGCAGATTTTTACCCGATTGAAAGAAACCGGTGCGCACATCATTTGGGCAAGCAGCACGCCCTTTCTGCAAAGCGTACACAATATCGCCAAATCATCGCGCCTCTATCTGAAAGACATCCATACCTACAACCAAACTGCCCAAAACTTGGCGCGTGAATTTGGTTTTGGCATCAACGATTTATATGCTTTGATGTTTGTGCGGGACTTAACCGCACTGACGATTAGCGACGGGCTGCATTTCAATGAATTCGGCAATGAGATTTTAGGTAACGCCGTTGCCGAGTCGATTGGGAAAACATGGCATTGAACGCATACGCAGCAAAAAGGCCGTCTGAAACACATTGTTCAGACGGCCTTTTCTGGATTTGTCTAAAATTTAAGCGTATAGGACAGAAAAGGTGTCAATCCTCTGCCAAGTTAGAGAAATAATCCTTAATAAACCCAATCCTGTTTGCCTTTCTCATGCCTTGACGATACCTTAATTTCTGCTTCAAGCCTGTAAAGCAGCC
>NZ_PXYY01000134.1 GCF_003013245.1 Neisseria iguanae | reverse complement strand
GGGCGGCTTTAAGCATACGGTAGATGGGTATCCTATTGTCCGGCAAAGGAGGTAACGGTAATTATACGTTCTTCTCCGGATGGGCTTGACGGCTATCCAGGGTAGGATGGGTGTTTTTATGGATGTTCATGTTGGTATTGTCTTCTAATAAATACTGTAAATAACGCTGGTTTTTTACAGATAAACAAGAAATATATATGTTTTATGATGAGTTGAAAATACTCGTGAAGTATAGGGATACTTTTTCCCAATAAGAAATTATAAAGGCTGTCTGAAATCGGGTTCAGACGGTATTCCGTCATATGCATGAGCGTGCAGGTTAATCTTCCGGTGTCATCGCCAAAACGGTTTGCGCCTGTTTGGCGCGGAAATCAGCCAATTTTTGTGCCAGCCCGGTATTGTCATTCGCCAGCAGGGAAATGGCAAACAAGGCAGCGTTCGCAGCACCGGCTTCGCCAATCGCAAATGTCGCTACCGGCACGCCCTTAGGCATTTGCACGATAGACAACAAAGAATCTTCACCGTGCAAATATTTGCCCGGCACGGGTACACCCAATACCGGCACAGTGGTTTTGGCAGCAACCATGCCCGGCAAATGGGCCGCGCCACCGGCACCGGCGATAATCGCTTTGATGCCACGCTTGCGGGCGGTTTGCGCGTATTCAAACATCAAATCCGGCGTACGGTGTGCCGAGACGACGCGTGCTTCGAATGTTACGCCGAAATCTTTTAAAAATTGCGCGGCCTGCCGCATAACCGGCCAATCGCTGTTGCTGCCCATAATAATGCCGACTTGAACCATGATTTTTCTCCAAAATAAATCATTCGAATGAATAAAATGCCTAGACGGCCCATTGTGATGCAAAAGGCTGTCTGAAAACAGTTTAGCGTTGCTTGATTTTGACCGCGGCGCGTTTGGCGGCAGCACTGTGGGGATAAGTCTGAATCAGTTTGCGCCAGGTGTTGCGGGCGATGTCTTTTTGCTGCATTTTGTACTGGCACTGGCCGATACTGAAGAGTGCGTCAGCAGCTTGTGCGCTGCCACGGAAACGGTTGGCATAGCGGCCGCCGATTTCGATGACTGATTCGCAATTGCCGATGCGTTGCTGGCTTTGAAGCAGCAAATACATATTGCGGCGTGCCGCGTTGCTGCCGTTGCCGCCGTCTGCGCCGCGCAATACGGCTGCTGCTGCCACATAATTGCCGCGTTGGTAGTATTTTAATGCCTGATTGTACAGGCGGGTTTCATTTAAGGCGGCTGCATCGGCCTCGGTCACAGCCACGCTGCTGCTGTTTAAGTACGCTGCTTTTAATTTGGCATCGTTTAAGCGTTGGGCCGGTTCGGCTTTTTTTGACGTAGTGGCAGGTTTGTCGGCAGGACGGATTTTATTGATGCGTTCGAGTTGTTCGATGCGCGTTTGCAAGATCCCCATTTCCTGCTCCAAACGGGCCATTTGGATACCCAATTGGTCGATCTGTGTCTGCCAGCTCAATTGGGGATAGGGAATACCGCGCTGCGGAGACAAAGCTTCTTCCGGAATATCCGGCAGAGTGAAGGATTCGTCCTGATAATGAGCAGGTTGGAGGGGGGTGCACGCACTGAAAGCGAATGCGGACAAAAGGGTAATAGCAAGCCTGAAAGTAGTCATTTTTTATTTTTTTAATAACAGGGTTAAGCCGTCTCCAACCGGCAGGGTAATCGGCACAATGCGGTCATCATGCGGCAGATTTCGATTAAAATCCTGCAAAATATGCAGACTTGGCGGGGCGTTTCCAGCGGCTTCATGCATCACACGGCCATTTAGCAACACATTGTCAACTGCTACCACGCCGCCGCAGCGCACCAATTGCAGGCAACGCTCGAAATACTGCGGTGTCGGCGGTTTGTCGGCATCAATCAAGGCCAAATCGTAGCTGCCGCTTTGACCTTGGGCGATCAAGTCGTCTAAAGTCAGCAAGGCAGGTTGCAGATACAGGTTGATTTTGTGCGCCACACCGGCTGCCTGCCAGGTTTCTCGGGCAATGTCGGTAAAGGTCACATTGATATCACAGGCGGTAATGCGGCTGGTTTCGGGCAGAGCCAGAGCCATCGCCGTGCTGCTGTAACCGGTGAATACGCCGACTTCCAGATAGTGTTCGACCTTCAGCAAACGCGCCAGCCATGTGAGCAACGCGGCTTGCTCCTGCGCAATCGCCATTTTGCCCAAACGGTGGTGTTCCGTGCGTTTGCGCAGGGCGGCAAGTGCGGGATGTTCTGCTTCGCCGATGGCATTGAGATAATCTTGCAACTCGGGCGGAAGGTTGTGCGTATGCGTGGTCATGCCGTCTGAAAATCAATCTTGGTAATGGGTGTAAGGCTTTTTTGCCACTTTGCCGCTTCAAAACCGGCTTGTTCTTCGGCATTGAGCCCGACATCCCTCAATAAATCGAGATTGGCCAAACGCTCCAGCTCGGGATTGTCGGCAACCAACCGGTTTAAAAATCGGGTAGCACTCAGATTTGTAGTGATACACTTTTGTTGCTCCACAGGTGCGCAAAATGTGTTGGAACGGATATTATAGCTGATTTTGTTGGGGAAAACAGGGTTTCGGGTATAATGGCGGTTTATTGTTGCAAAACGCCGATTCAAGACGTTTTGCGGTTTGAATACTTAAAGGGAAGGCCGTCTGAAACCTTTGTACAATGTTTTATCTACAGAATATTGTGCAAAGGTTGCTTTCAACCCTCAGCGTTTCAGACGGCCTTGATCGAAAAGAATCTGAGTATGTTGAAAAAATGGTTGCACAAAGTTTTGCCGTCGAAACCGCGCAAAGTCTTGCAAAAAACGGTTTTACCGCATAGCGAGCACCGTATCAGCGCGGATATGTTGAGTTATGCCGCCGAAAAAGTGGTGAAACAATTACATAAAGAAGGCTTTCAGGCTTATGTGGTTGGTGGCGCAGTGCGTGATTTATTGTTAGGCGTCGAACCAAAAGACTTTGATGTCGCCACCAACGCGACACCGGAGCAAGTGCATAAAATTTTCCGCCGCAGTCGTATTATCGGCCGCCGCTTCCAAATCGTGCATGTGATGGCCGGCCCCGAAACCATTGAAGTGACCACCTTTCGCGGGGGCAACAAAGCTGTACAAAATGTGCATGGCCGCATCATGAAAGACAACACCTACGGCAACATCGAAGAAGATGCCATGCGTCGCGATTTCACCTGTAATGCGCTTTATTACGACCCGGTTCACGAAGAAATTCTTGATTTTCATCAAGGCGTGAGCGATATTGCAGACCGTAAATTGGTGATAATCGGCGATGCGGCCGAGCGCTATCAAGAAGATCCGGTGCGGATTCTGCGTGCGGTCCGATTATCGGGCAAACTCGGTTTCGACGTGGAGGAACGCACCGCCGCGCCGATTCCGGAATATGCAGGCCGTCTGAAAAACGAACCAGTAGCCAGATTATTTGACGAAATCATGAAGCTGCTTTTTTCCGGTCATGCCGGCCAATGCCTACAAAAGCTCAACAGTTTGGGTGTGAGCGACGATATTCATCCGTTGTTGACGGCTTTAAAATCTGCCGGCAAGGCAGAACACGGCATTATCGCCATTGCGCTGAAAAATACTGATGAACGTTTGCGTGCCGATAAATCTGTGTCGGTCGGTTTTGTATTGGCAGCGGTTTTATGGCCGCAGCTCAATGCCTATTGGCAGGAATACCGGCAGCAAGGCCAAAAATCTGTGCCGGCTTTAAACGATGCTATTTCTACCTTGCGCGATACGGTCGAAAAAGGTTGGGGCGTACCGCAACGCTTTTCCGCCATCATGCGCGAAATCTGGCAATTGCAGCCGCAATTCGACAACATGCGCGGCGCGCGTCCGCACAAACTGCTGAGCCAGCCACGTTTTCGTGCCGCTTATGACTTTCTGGTGCTGCGCGGACAAGTTGGCGAAGTGGACAACGATACGGTGCAATGGTGGACGGCGTTCCAATATGCTGATAACGACACCCGTAACCAGATGAGTATGGCTGTACAACAACGCCAACAGCAGGAACTCCGTGAAAACGGTGAAGTACTTAAACGCAAACGCCGTCGCAAGCCGAGAAAAAGAAAAGCAGCACCGGCAGAATAATTTCCCGATAACACAAGGCCATCTGAAAAGGTATTTTCAGACGGCCGAAGAAGGTGCGCAGGTGCTGGTAATGGGCGGGCAGAGTCTGCAAAATTTAATGTATGACGATTATGCGGAAAAGGCGTTATCAAACCAAGGTGCAAAGGTAGGGATATGATGAGTTGCGGGTTGGCATTTATAGCAGGAATCGTTGTAGCGACAATATACGAACGTAAGGGCTGGCGTGGCCTGATTA
>NZ_PXYY01000133.1 GCF_003013245.1 Neisseria iguanae | reverse complement strand
AGGATAAGTTTGCGTTTAAGGATTCGGAACGTCAGCAAAAGGCGTTATGCCGTTTTGTGAATTTTTATCATCCGGTTAAGCCGCATAAGGGTTTGAAAGGTGATATGCTTTTCGGGGTTTTACAGGCTTCACTGCCCAATCTGTTGTGTAAACAACGCAGGGTTTTCCTACATTTAAGCCTCTTTAACTTAACCAGTGAAGGGGCTTCAACCATATTAATTTTTTTTACACCGTCAATCCTGAACCTGAATTAGATCCAACAACATTCATTGTTCGCGCATTTTGTTCGCGCATTCAAAGAACAAAACACAGTATCCTGTTGCCTCAAAACGGTTTCGTTTCCTGTTCGTAATCTATCCATCCCAAACAAAACAAAAAACGAAGCAAACGAATTTGGTCGTTTGTTCGTGAAATAGCTTATGGATAAGGAATTGAGCCATGACGGTTATAGTGTTTAAGGCCAAGGCGGCAGACGGCGTGGTTTCGGGCGGCCTTTTTTATTAATAAGTGATTTGAAATTATTCGGTATCGGTTACCGGTAACTCTGCCGAACCCATGCGCCGCAAGATGATGTTGGTTTTGCCGCGCAGGCGTTTGCTCTTCGGATTGTCGGCATAAAACAACGGCGCAGGCACGCGGGCGGCTAGTTTGGCGGCTTGTTGCTTGGTCAGTTCCACCGCCGGTTTTTTATAAAAATGCTGCGATGCGGCTTCAGCACCGAACACGCCGTAATGCCATTCAATGATGTTGAGATAGAGCTCGAAAATACGGTCTTTGTCGGTAACGGCTTCCATCATCGCTGTAATGGCTGCCTCTTCGGCTTTGCGGATATAGCTGCGGCTGTCATTGAGAAACAGATTTTTAGCCAATTGCTGGCTGATGGTCGAACCGCCGGCTTTCACTTCGCCGCTTTTTTGGTTGTGCCTGATGGCATTTTGAATACCGTTCCAATCAAAGCCGTCGTGCGCGGCAAATTTGGCATCTTCCGAAGCAATCAAGGCTTTTTTCAGATTGGTTGAAATGCGGTCATACGGTACCCAGCGGTAATCCAGCATCGCACTACGCCCTTCTTCATGAAACTGGCTCATGCGCATGCTCATAAACGCGCTTTTATGCGGAGCAACGGCGCGGTAGGTGATGATGTTGCCGTAAACATAGGCATTGAACAAAATAAAGGCGGCCACAGGCAGCGCCATCAGCCATTTGAGAATGCGCAACATCACAAGTCTTTCATGTATTCGAGCACAGGTTTGATGTCCGGCTCGAAACCGCGCCACAATTGATAGGAAAATGCAGCCTGCCCGACCAGCATGCCCAGGCCATCGGAAGTTTGGCGTGCGCCTGATTCAGCGGCAAATTTCAAAAACAGCTCGGAATCTTTGCCGTAAACCATGTCATAGGCCAAGGCGCACCTGCCGAATACCGCTGGTGCAATGTCAGGCAATTCGCCGCCCAAGCCGCCGGATGTACCATTGATGATGATGTCGAAATGGTTTTCAGGCAATTCGTTCATGACAACAGCACAGATACCGAAACACGAAGCCACTTCTTCTGCTTTGGCACAGGTACGGTTGGTGATGACGATTTCGGCAGGCTGATGGCTTTGCAAAACGGGAATCACGCCGCGCACCGCACCGCCTGCACCAATCAGCAACACACGTTTGCCTACCAGCGGCACGCCTTGCTCCCGAATGATATCGTTGACCATGCCCACGCCGTCACTGTTGTCACCGCGGAATTTACCGTTGCCCAACGGAATGATGGTGTTGACGGCACCGGCAGCCAAGGCGCGCTCGGAGTGTTCGTCAACAAAATTGAAGGCATCTCGTTTAAACGGCACAGTCACGTTCGCCCCCAGCCCTCCTGCGGTAAAAAAAGCGGCAGCAGCGGCATCAAATCCGCCGATCTCAGCGTAAATTCGGTCGTAATCGATGGCAACATTTTCCTGCTTGGCAAATTCCTGATGAATTTGCGGCGATTTGCTGTGTTGCACAGGATTGCCGAATACGGCGTAACGCGGTTTACTGCTCATGGTGCTCTGGTTTCCTTCACTAATTCAGACAAAAACGTTATTATAATGGGATTTGGCAAGGATTAAAGCGGATGCTGCGTTAAATACCGAAAGTTGGTGTATTGTCTCTTTCCGGTAGTAAATTGTTGACAATCAAGCTGTCTGAAATTATATTTCACACATTGGATTCAATAGTTGGACATACAGCGCAATTTATGATATTTCACACTGTTTTTTCAGACGGCCTCACGCCATCATGCGCTATTTTTTTAACTGCTGCTGACAAGCATTCAAACATGATAAAATAGCATTATCCCATTTTCTACCGCCCTGCCGATTCCAGCTTATCCGAGCAAGCATGCAGCCAAAAACAACCCGCGCGGCCGCATTTTTATTCGGATTGACTGATTTCTCTTTTTAGGAGCTTGAACATGTCTATTAAAGACGTTGTAAAACTGATTGAAGAAAGCGAAGCACGCTTCGTTGATTTACGTTTTACCGATACCAAAGGTAAACAACACCACTTTACTATTCCGGCGCGCATCGTGCTGAAAGACCCTGAAGACTGGTTTGAAAACGGCCAAGCCTTCGACGGTTCTTCCATCGGCGGCTGGAAAGGCATTCAAGCTTCCGACATGCAGTTGCGCCCCGATGCTGCCACTGCCTTTATCGATCCGTTTTTTGACGACACCACCGTAGTGATCACCTGCGACGTGATTGACCCTGCCGACGGCCAAGGCTACGACCGTGACCCGCGCTCCATCGCCAAACGCGCCGAAGCTTATTTGAAATCTTCCGGCATCGGCGACACCGCCTTCTTCGGCCCTGAGCCTGAATTTTTCGTCTTTGACGGCATCGCATTCGAAACCGCCATGCACAAAACCCGTTACGAAATCACTTCCGAAACGGGATCATGGTCAAGCGGCGCACATCTTGACGGTCAAAACACCGGCCACCGCCCGACGGTCAAAGGTGGCTACTCGCCTGTTGCTCCGGTTGACCAAGGCCAAGACTTACGTTCGGCTATGGTCAATATTTTGGAAGAAATCGGTATTGAAGTCGAAGTGCACCATGGCGAGGTGGGTACCGGCTCGCAAATGGAATTGGGGACCAAATTCGGCACACTGGTACGCCGCGCCGACCAAACCCAAAACATGAAATACGTGATTTGGAACGTTGCCCACAACTTCGGCAAAACCGCCACTTTCATGCCGAAACCGATTATGGGCGACAACGGTTCGGGCATGCACGTACACCAGTCGATTTGGAAAGACGGCCAAAACCTGTTTGCAGGCGACGGCTACGCAGGCTTGAGCGAAACCGCGCTCTACTACATCGGCGGCATCATCAAACACGCTAAAGCCCTGAATGCAATTTGCAACCCGTCAACCAATTCTTACAAACGCCTCGTGCCGCACTTTGAAGCACCGGTGAAACTGGCTTACTCGGCAAAAAACCGCTCTGCATCTATCCGCATTCCGGCGGCCAACAGTGCCAAAGCCCGCCGCATCGAAGCGCGTTTCCCTGATCCGATGGCCAATCCTTACTTGTGTTTCGCCGCCTTGCTGATGGCAGGTTTGGACGGGATTCAAAACAAAGTCCATCCCGGCGACCCTGCTACGAAAAACCTTTACGACCTGCCACCGGAAGAAGACGCATTGGTACCGACCGTGTGCACCTCTTTGGACGAGGCCTTGGCCGCATTGAAAGAAGACCACGAATTCCTGACCCGCGGCGGCGTATTCAGCAAAGACTGGATCGAAAGTTATATCGCTTTCAAAGAAGAAGATGTCCGCCGCTTGCGCATGGCGCCGCATCCACTGGAATTTGAAATGTATTACAGCCTGTAATCATAAATCAGCGACTTATTAAGGCCGTTTGAAAAATTTTGCGTAACCAAAACGTTTCAGACGGCCTTTTCAAATAATTAAAGACTTAGGAAGAAAAATCATCAAATTTCATGATAAGCTTCTGATATGTCAACTTAAAACAAACACCGAAAGCTCGACAACATTTTTGAACCAAAGTCCAGACAGATGCTACGCCTTTCCATTACCGATTTGGCTGCTTCCGATACTGCCCGTTTACCGGCTCCGGCGTCCGAAGCATTAATACCTGTTTATCAAACTGTTTCGCAGAATCACCCAAGAACATGAAAAGCAGACACCGTTTACAGGCATTGTCGAACTAAATAAAACCTACTTTAGTGCCAAACGTATCCTCAGTAAACAAAGGCGCGGCGCAAGCGGCATCATCTTCAGCATCTTGAAACGAGATAATGAAGTCCATACAGAAATCGTGCCCACTGATTCAAAAGATATTTTGCAATAGGCTATAAAGCTAAAGTACCCATAAACAGTGTTATCAATACTGATAGCCGGAGGAACTATCACGATTGGTAGATATAGGCCGAGACCTCCGCAAAACCCTTTCCAACCGACAAAAGGTTAATGGCTGCTAAAACAACCTAACCCTTTCCCAAACCCCTAAAATCCCCTAAATTCCTTTGAAACCGGATTTTAGAGGATTCTCCCCATG
>NZ_PXYY01000132.1 GCF_003013245.1 Neisseria iguanae | reverse complement strand
CTGCCGCTTTAAGATGCCGCACGCCCGCGTTTACCTTTACGCCGACCGCCGAAATAACCCCCGTCCGGCCCGGTGGGGCCTCTCTGAAAACCCCGCCGGCTGCCTGTGCCAAATGACAGGCTGTCACCCGGCGGGTTTTGCGGTAGGACAGCATAGCCCAACCGGGCCGGATACCCAGAATATCAACGGCTGCACGGGCCATTACTTCCGGTATAAAAAACCGGAGAAGTTTTCTTTGGACATTCTTTGTTAATTTATAATTGGTTATCTTCATTTTTGCAGTCTGACATGACTGCCAATCTGCTTCAGCCCCTAATATTTTTATTTTCATTCGGCCTTTTTAAATGTTCAGGCCGTCTGAAAACCATCGCATGAACGGAACGGATGGCAGATGGCTTTTAATAAATGAAACGGAAATAACCCTTTTAAAACGAAACATATAAAAATGCCGCAAAACACTGAGATTCCCTTTTCAGCCAGCCTCTCTCGCGTTATGATTAGGGCGTGTCCTCATTTCATCATCGGCATCTTTCCGGCATAAAAACCCGTTTGCTGAGTTGGGCGTTGGGAATGCACGCAAGGTGTCCAACCTTACTGCGCAGGCCGGTTTTACTGGTGCAGCGTGTCAAACCGGCCTGTTTGAGTATCGCCGTGCATACGTGCTGTTCTACTCGAAAATCTGTGACGCAGACAAAATGAGGACATACCCTAATGCCTTCATCAAGCCGGCTTAAATAAATATGCTGCCGCCTGATTTCGAGCGGTTTCCATTTTCTCAACTTCCTTCGAAGGCTGTATGAACGCATTTTCGGCGGATAAAGGATTATCATGAACATCATCGGCGCGCTGCTCATTGTTTTAGGCTGTTTGGCCGTGGGTGAGGGCGCAGTACTGTTTTTCGGCCTCAAGCTGCCGGGCAGTATTGTCGGCATGGGTGTTTTGTTTGGCTTGTTGAAACTGGGCTGGGTCAAAATCTCATGGATTAAGCAGTTTGCGGATACGCTGATGGCAAATCTGACTCTGTTTCTCGTGCCGCCATGTGTGGCCATCATCAGCTATTTGGATTTGATTGCCGATGATTGGTTTCCGATTTTAACGGCGACAGTATTGAGCACGCTGTGTGTGTTGCTGGTAACCGGCAAAGTGCACGAATGGGCGCGGAGGCTGATGTGATGGCGCTTTTCCATACGCCGAGTCTGTTGTTATTCCTGACGCTGGCGGTGTTCGGCTTGGCTAATATTATCCGTATCCGTACCGGCAATGTACTGTGTAATCCCGTATTAATCAGTACCGTGGCCATGATTCTCTATCTGAAGATTTTCCGTATTGATTACGATGCCTATCACGATGCTGCGCAGTATCTTGATTTCTGGCTCAAGCCTGCGGTGGTGGCGTTGGCCGTGCCGCTGTATTTGAATTGGGAAAAAATCCGCAACCAATGGATGCCGGTTTTGCTGTCGCAATTGGCCGGCAGCGTAACCGGCATTGTCACCGGCGTGTACCTGGCCAAATGGTTCGGCGCAGGCAAGGAAACGGCTTTATCACTGGCGGCCAAGTCGGTAACCAACCCGATTGCGCTGGAGATTACCAAGTCCATCGGCGGCATTCCGGCGATTACTGCCGCCACCGTGATTATTGCCGGCTTGTTCGGGCAGATGGCCGGCTACAAAATGCTGCATGTCGGCACGGTGCGTAAACCATCATCGGTCGGCATGTCACTGGGTACGGCTTCCCATGCGATGGGCATTGCCGCATCAATGGAGTACAGCCGCCGTATTGCCGCTTATGCAGGCTTAGGCTTGACGCTCAACGGCGTGTTGACTGCGCTGATTGTGCCGGTGCTGATGCCTTTTTTGGACACTTAAATGAAGTAAAACTGATTTTCAGACGGCCTTTATCTATAATCAGGCCATCTGAAAGAAATAATCGGCAACCGTTAACGTTTGCCGTGCTATTGATTAATGATTCCAATATTCCCTACAAAGGAGCAAACAAATGGCAGTGAATCTTTCCGAACGACATGAAGACGAATTGTTGCTCATCGACGGCATACAAGTATTTGTCGGTCAGGCCGGTGTCAAAAAAACGAATCATGACGATTTGACGCTGATGGTGTTGACCGGTAAAAATGCCGTCGGCGCCGTATTCACGCAAAACCGTTTTTGCGCTGCACCGGTGCACATTGCGAAATCGCATTTGTTTGATGGTGGCGGCGTGCGCGCGCTGGTCATCAACACAGGCAATGCCAATGCCGGAACCGGTGCGCAAGGCCGTGCCGATGCGGTAGAAATCTGCGCCGCCGTCGCCCGCCAAATCAACTGTAAAACCACCCAAGTGCTACCGTTTTCCACCGGCGTGATTTTAGAGCCTTTGCCTGCCGATAAAATTATCGAAGCCCTGCCGCGTGTCAAACCCGTACATTGGAGTAAAGCCGCCCGCGCCATCATGACCACCGACACCATTCCCAAAGCCGCCAGCTGCGAAGGTAAAGTCGGTGAAAACCATACCGTACGCGCCACCGGTATCGCAAAAGGCAGCGGCATGATTCACCCCAATATGGCTACCATGCTCGGCTTTATCGTTTGTGATGCCAATGTGTCGCAACCGATTTTACAACTGATGACCAAAGAAATAGCCGATATGTCGTTCAACGCCATCACCGTTGATGGCGACACCAGCACCAACGACAGCTTCGTCATCATTGCCACCGCCAAAAACGGCCAAAGCCAAATCGACAACACCGCCGACCCGCGTTACGAACAGCTTAAAACCCTGCTCGGCGGCCTGGCCTTGCAACTGGCGCAAGCCATCGTACGCGACGGTGAAGGGGCAACCAAATTCATCACCATCGAAATCGAAAACGCCGCCAACCGCGATGAGGCACGCAAAGTTGCTTATGCCATCGCCCATTCGCCTTTGGTGAAAACCGCCTTCTTCGCCGGAGACCCCAACCTTGGCCGCCTGCTTGCCGCCATCGGTTATGCCGGTGTCGAAGACCTGGATACCGATAAAATCAAAATGTGGCTTGGCGACGTATTGGTGGCCGAACAAGGCGGCCGCGCCGAAAGCTACACCGAAGAGCAAGGCCAGGCTGTGATGAACCAAGACGAAATCACCGTACGTGTAAGTCTTAACCGCGGTCAAACTAAAACCACCGTATACACCTGCGACTTCTCGCATGACTATATAACCATTAATGCGGATTACCGTTCATAATTGGTTTGAATAATAAAGGCCGTCTGGAGTTTCAGACGGCCTTTATTATTCATATAACTAAAACAGATTTTCAGTAAAAATATATCTGATGATAATTTAATGTAATAGAATATATTGTTCTCTTTTGAAAGCTGAATCAAATAGTGAATGAAAACAATCTGCTGGCAAAATTGTTAAATGAAGTACAAAGGCACCCTGAAAATGAGAAAGCATGGATGGCTTTGGCTTTCTATTATTTGGAAAATGTGGGCGGCAAAAAAAGAGTTGAATTATTTGCTAAAAGCTTATGAAATCAAAGCCACTGTTGAAACAATAACCAATCTGGCGCATTGGCTTTGTTATGAATACGGTGGAAAAGAACAGTCATTCAAACTGATTAACAGGCACTGGCACTTGAGCCGAAGTCATTTTACCCCTATGCGGCTTACGCCCGAATATTATTTACTCAGCCGGGTGATGTAGATAATCCGGTACGCCTAAGCAGAGAATCACATCATCAGATTATTTGTTATAGTCGGAAAGCTTTGGAAAAATTAGAACGGTTGCCTGCTTTAGCAGGTTGGCACAAATTGCTTTCAAATGACTTTGCGCTGCGGCTTTCAGCAATCTGAAATAAGAAGCGCGGCTGTATCGGAATGTAGGTGTCGCGTTCCGAAACACTGTTCCACCATAACGCGTTTCCGACAACTGTTTATTCCTCCCTTGATCTTCTTCGGTTAACGGACAGTCTCGGTGCGCTTTACGCATCATGCCGTCTGAAAATTTTTTGCTTTGAAGAAGTACCCGGTCGGCTTTGCCGTCATAACCTTTGTCGGCATAAACGTCTGTTCCTTGGACAATACCGCTAAGCCGCGGTTCGAGGTGGTTGCATCCATGTCCGTTCGCGGGACTGATGTGCAGTTTCCCGATATATAGTGAAATCACTAACAAACCGAACCGATCCAAAACAAAGAATTGACACAACCCGGCCCCCATGCCTTCCGCAGCCGTTTGGCCCAAGCCCGCATCTTTTCAATCGGATTCAACCCCAGGTTATCGGAGACAGCCGGAAGAGGGTATGCCCGGCGGCTCCGATTGCCGGCACGCTTGTGAAACGCGGCATTATCCTTCACCACTATGCTTTGGGATGGAAGCTCGGGTGTAACCAACGGTAAACAATATTGCTGTTGGCAGGGCCGTCAAACAGCCGGACCGCAAACGGTTCCCCGTCCCGAATGGTACTAATGGCATTGATCCGGTTCGTCAAATGCCAATCATACTGCCCATAACAGATTTCACCTTTAGACTCTACTATAGTGAGCTGCTTGAAAGAGCGTCTGCCCCCGGTTTGCAATCGGCATCGTCCATTTCCCCGAAGCCTTACCGATACCGCCATATAAAAGCTTCAGCAGGCCGGTTTCATTGGGGAATGCGCCTTGGGTTTTGGCCAGCTTCCGAAACTGGCGGTGTACCGCCTCTGCCGCATTGGTCGTATAAATCGGTTTGCGTACGG
>NZ_PXYY01000131.1 GCF_003013245.1 Neisseria iguanae | reverse complement strand
TTGCCTGCCGTTTTTACGGCGGTTTTTCACCGGGCTGTTTTGATGGCAAAAAGGACGCTTTTTATAAACATTGGCAAAAAACCGCCAAAAGGCCTGTATGATAAGGTTTCCGGCGGTTTTTATCATCTCAAATGTCTAAGTAAGCCTCTTTTTTGGGTACACTCCAAAGCAAGTAAACGCAGAACGCGCAGACATATCACATAGATAAACTCAGTGTTCGAGAAGCGCATTGCAAAGAAATGTGCCAAAGATGAGGATTTTACAAAGGTCTCAGATGCCTGTAAGTTTCACTATCCCGAAACTGCTATAATCACCCTGTATTTTCATTAAGGAATGTTTCATGAGTCACCCTATCCGCACCAACCGCGCCGCCGACAGCCTGCGCGACGTCCGCCTCACACCGGATTTTCTGCCACACACCGACGGCTCGGTGCTCATCGAATGTGGCAACACCAAAGTCATCTGCACTGCCTCAATTGACGAAAACGTACCGCCGTTTCTGCGCGGCAAAGAACAAGGCTGGGTAACGGCGGAATACGGCATGCTGCCCGCTTCCACTGCTTCCCGTATGCGCCGCGAGGCCACTGCGGGCAAGCAATCCGGCCGCACACAGGAAATCCAACGCTTAATCGGCCGCTCGCTGCGCGCGGTGGTCGATATGAAGAAACTGGGCGAACGCCAAATCCTGATTGACTGCGATGTGGTTCAAGCCGACGGCGGCACGCGAACGGCTTCGATTACCGGCGCATTCGTTGCCTTGCAAATGGCGGTGAACAAATTGCTTTCAGACGGCCTGATTACCGAAAACCCGATTACCGAAGCCGTGGCCGCCGTATCGGTCGGTATGGTCGGCGGCGTCCCGCTGTTGGACTTGGATTATCCTGAAGATTCGGGCTGCGACAGTGATGTGAATATCGTAATGACTGCTTCGGGCAAAGTCATCGAAATCCAAGGTACGGCCGAAGGTGCGCCTTTCAGCATTGGCGAATTGGGCAAACTGATTGCCTTGGGTCAGAAAGGCATTGCCGAGTTGGTGCGGCACCAGCAAACCGCATTGCAGGCCTAAGCGTGCAGTAAAGCGGTCTGAAAACGATATCTTCCGGCCGGCCTTTCTGTGTATTTTTCAAAGTCATCATGATTCAGACATCAATAATGGATATTTTCAATTCGCTTTTTGCACAATACCAAGGCGTGGATACTTGGCTGATTATCTTAGAATTGGCGGCAGTGGCCTTCGGCATGGCCAGCGTATGGCTGATCCGCCGCGGCAGCTTGTGGGGGTTTCCGGTCGGCATCGCCAGCACAGCCGGATTTGTCTGGCTGTTGTGGGTGTATACCCTGTTCGGCGATATGCTGATTAACGCGTATTACACGGTTTTGAGCGTGTACGGTTGGGCAAAATGGGCGAAGCGGCAACAGAAAGATGATGGATTCCGCATATCGCCTTTCGAACGCAGGGACTGGTTCGCCTGTATCGCACTGATCCTCTTCAGCGTGGTGTTTGTCGGTTCGGTTTACTGGTTCAAGCCCTACATCAACAACGGCTTTTCTTGGCAGGGCATCAGCGCCGGATTTACCCATTTCACCTGGATGGATTACACCGACATTTTCACCACTGCGCTGTTTTTGGTGGCGATGTGGCTGATGGCGGAAAGCAAAATCGCCCACTGGATTTTATGGATAGTCGCCGATACCGTTTCCGTTCCTTTGTATTTTTATAAAGGCCTGACCTTCAGCGCGTTCCAATACGTTATTTTCACCCTCATTGCCATCAGCGGCTATGCAACATGGAAAAAAATCTCAACCAAACAGGCGGCAACATTCACCGCGTTGCCGTAATCGGGCCGGAATCAACGGGAAAAACCACTTTATCAAAAGCCTTGGCAGAACATTTCCAAACGCATTGGGTGCCCGAATACATGCGCGGCTACTGCCAGATTTTGTGGGACGAATGGCAGCAAACCTGCCGATGGGAAGATTTGCTGCCGATTGCCATGGGGCAGATGCAGTCTGAAAACCGGCTGGCACAAACTGCGCATGATGTTCTCATTTGTGACACCTGTCTGTGGGAATTAATGGTGTATGCCTGTCTGTATTTCGACAAATGTCCGCCGCAATTGGAAGCCGCTGCGATCGCCTCGCATTACGATACCGTTTTCCTGACCGATATTGACGTGCCGTGGGTGGCCGATGACTTGCGCGACAAACCCCAAGAACGGGAAAAAGTATTGGCTTTATTCAAGGATTTCCTTAACCGGAATCATATTGCATTTACCGTATTGAGTGGTCCGCATGAACAGCGCTTGCAACAGGCAGTCAACATGATTGAAAAAGCTTTAATAAAATAAACCAAAGGCCGTCTGAAAAATGATTTTCAGACGGCCTTTTAACTTTTGAAGGCTATGTTCAAGTCCATCATTCACACGAAAACAAACAGTAATATTGTCAACAATGTCACGAAACTGCCCCATTTCCCAAGCAGTTACGCCGTAGACCCGAATTAATCCGGCTGCAACCTTGAATTTTATGTAAAAAATAGTAATAATAACCAAACTTTTCCCACCACCGCAGCAACAAAACCGCTGCCCCAACTCCCAAAGAAAGCACGAAAAAATGGCGTTAATCGTACAAAAATACGGCGGCACCTCAGTCGGTTCCGCCGAACGCATTAAAAACGTAGCCAACCGTGTAGCCAAAGCCCGCGCCGAAGGCCACGACGTTGTCGTGGTGGTATCGGCCATGAGCGGCGAAACCAACCGCTTGGTTGCCTTGGCACACGAAATGCAAGATACGCCCGACCCGCGCGAGTTGGACGTCGTCTTGTCCACTGGCGAACAAGTAACCATCGGCTTATTGGCCATGGCCTTAAAAAATATCGGCGTGGCGGCCAAAAGCTACACCGGCTGGCAAGTAGCGTTGAAAACCGACACCGCCCACACCAAAGCCCGCATCGAAAGCATCGACGATAAAAAAATGCGTGCCGACTTAGCTGCCGGCCGCGTGGTGATTGTAGCCGGTTTCCAAGGCATCAGCAGCGAAGGCGACATTGCCACCTTGGGCCGCGGTGGTTCGGACACCTCCGCTGTGGCTTTGGCCGCGGCGCTGAATGCCGACGAATGCCAGATTTACACTGACGTCGACGGCGTCTACACCACCGACCCGCGCATGGTGCCCGAAGCGCACCGCTTGGATACCATTACTTTCGAAGAAATGCTGGAACTGGCAAGCCTTGGTTCGAAAGTCCTACAAATCCGTTCCGTAGAATTCGCCGGAAAATACAAAGTACGCCTGCGCGTATTAAGCAGCCTGCAAGACGGCAGCAACGGCACTTTAATTACCTTTGAAGAGGACGACAACATGGAAAGAGCTGCCGTAACCGGTATCGCCACCGATAAAAACCAAGCCCGTATCAACGTGCGCGGCGTACCTGACAAACCGGGCGTCGCCTACCAAATCTTGGGCGCAGTAGCCGATGCCAACATCGAGGTCGACATGATTATCCAAAATGTCGGCTCGGAGGGCACCACCGACTTCTCGTTTACCGTTCCGCGCGGCGATTACAAAGCCACACTGAGCCTGTTAAACGACTTGAAGGACAGCATCGGCGCAGCGGATATCGATGGTGACGACACCGTATGCAAAGTTTCCGTAGTCGGCATGGGCATGCGTTCGCACGTGGGCGTGGCAGCAAAAATCTTCCGTACCTTGGCTGAAGAAAGCATCAACATCCAAATGATTTCAACTTCTGAAATCAAAGTTTCGGTATTGATTGATGAGAAATACATGGAACTGGCTGCCCGCGTTCTACACAAAGCCTTTGAATTGGAAAAATAATTTTTTCTGATTGAAACACAGGCCGTCTGAAAAATCCATGCTTTCAGACGGCCTTCCATAGTGAAATCAGGCCTATTAGACATTAGGGCTGATAAAAACCGCCGGAAACCTTATCATACACTATATTACTTTAGAGGCTCAGGAAGGAAATTTATTCCAATAGCCTATTTCGTAGCATTTCCAGCAAGCACTGATACAAATTCTCTTTGCGATAATTAACGCAAAATTCCGTTGCCTTCAAGTGTAAATAGAACGGTTGTGTCCTGAAAAAATGATGCCTCAAAAAACGGACGGCCATAGAAAAAAGCGCAACCTGTGATGTATGAAAACCCAGACTACCCCCAACCGCCTGACTGCCACAGTACAAGCATAACGAAAAACGGCTTCAAAAACTACGGCAAACAGAACTGACGTTGCAAACAGTGCAAACGACAAATTTGCCGGCAACCGCAATCTTACCTACCAGGGTTGCCGTTCCCAAACGGACAAACTCGCCTGCTTCATGACGGTACGTTGCCGCGGCATACGCAGCATCTGTGCCGTTACCGGTTTCAACCGGGCCGCATGGCAGTGAAGCAATCACGAAAGCCGTCCCGGGCAAAACATTACGCCATATTGGAAATCGGCGAATTTCATACCTTTGTCGGCAAGACAGCCAACAAGGTTTGGTTGATTGCGGAAGCGGCATACGGAAGGCATCGAGGGCAACAACTGCCGTTTGCGCCACAGAACAAGCTGTGCACTAAGGCTTCCTGACAATTATTCGTCATAAAGGCAGCCGCAGTAAAAGTCGGCTTCATTTTAACAGTTGCCATTTTCTATATTCCTTATTTTACAGCTTCAGCAGCGGCTCCCAAATTCAACTCTTGACCTGCAGCCAAGACGTAAGTTTTTTTACACCGCTGCGACGTCCC
>NZ_PXYY01000130.1 GCF_003013245.1 Neisseria iguanae | reverse complement strand
GAGCACTTCGTCTCCGATGACGGTTTTGTGTTTGTTCACACCGTCGTAATTGGCGATAATGGTGCCTGCGCCGAAATTGGTTTTCCGGCCGACTTCGGCATCGCCGATATAGGTCAGGTGGCTGGCTTTGGTACCTTGCCCGATGCTGGCATTTTTCACTTCGACAAAGTTGCCGATGTGCACATCGTCGGCCAATACCGCATTCGGGCGCAGGCGGGTATATGGGCCGATGTGGTTGTTGACGCCGACTTCGCAGTCTTCCAGATGTGAAAACGGGGCAATTTTGCTGCCTGCGCCGATTTTGGCATTTTTAATCACGCAATTTGCGCCGATTTCCACGTTATCGCCGATTTCGACATCACCTTCGATGACCACGTTGATATCAATTGCCACATCTTGACCGTGTTTCAGACGGCCTCTCAAATCAAAACGGGCGGGGTCGCGCAGGGTTAGACCTGCTTTGAGCAATTCTTGTGCCTGTCCGGTTTGGAAAATGCGTTCCAATTCGGCCAGTTGCACTTTGTTGTTGACGCCTGCTGCCAGATGGCTGGCGCGCACTTGTACGGGATGTACGGTGATGCCGTCTGAATTAGCCGAGGCAATCAGGTCGGTCAGGTAATATTCGCCTTGTGCGTTGTCGCTGCTCAAGCTGTTTAGCCAGTCTTTGAGCTTGGCATTAGGCAGCACCAAAATACCGGTATTGGTTTCTTTGACAGCTTTTTGCGCGGCATCGGCATCTTTTTCTTCGACAATCGCCACCACTTTTCCGCCTTCGCGGATAATGCGGCCATAGCCTGTGGGGTTGTCCAATACATCGGTCAGTAGGCCGACTTCGTCCCCGGCAGCTTCCAGCAGGGTTTCCAAGGTAGCGGTGTCGGTCAGAGGCACATCGCCGTAAAGCACTAAGGTGCGGCCTTCGATGGGCAGGTGTGGCAAGGCGGTTTTCACAGCGTGACCGGTACCGAGCTGCTCGGTTTGTTCTACCCAAACCACATCGCGTTTCACTTTTTCCAAAACCTGCTCCTTACCGTGGCCGATGACGACGCAGATGTTTTGCGGATTCAGCGTAGCGGCCACGTCAATCACACGGGTAACCATCGGTTTGCCACCGACTTCGTGCAGTACTTTGGGCATTTTCGAATACATACGGGTGCCTTTGCCCGCCGCAAGAATCACGATATGTAAAGGTGTTTGGTTCATTGTTGCTTTCCATTCGGGTATGAACGATTGAATATGGAAGACCGTCTGAAACGAGAAATGTGTTTCCAGTCGGTATTAAGGGTTTACTCGGTTTCGGCCGGATTGCTTCTGCTTGGTTTCACACCCCATGTGGTACCCTGAACGGCTTGGTGATGCTTCATTTCAGGCTTTACGGCGTGTTGTTCCGGGCGGTATTGGTTGTAATTCATGTTGCGCGAATAAGAGCCGTCTTGATAGTAAATGCGGGCGCCCTTTTCATATTTTTGGCGCAGCGCGGTACTACCGTCGGCTTTTTGGTAGGTTTCCCATGTGCAGCCCGCCAGGGCGGTGAGTGCCAAAACCATCGCTAAGTAACGCATGTCTTTTTTTCCTTGTTTAGAATATCCGCTATTGTAATGAATTTATATTCGGAATCATAGGTTTTTGCACATTTCAGACGGCTTCGAGCCAGCCTTGTTGCGCTGCCCACATTTCCAGCACGGCCATGTCGTGCGCGGCACAATCAACAAAAGGTAAATCGTGGGCTTTGTGGCTGAACCATACGGTCTGCATGCCCAGTTGTTTGGCGGTGTAAAGGTTATCTGCGTTATCGTCTACCATAATGCAATTTTGCGGTGTTTTTTCAAGTCGTTGGCAGACAGCCAGATAGGCTTGACGGTTGGGCTTGTAAAGGAAACCGAAATCGTCGGTGCCGGCCAGTAAGTCGAAATGGTCGCGGATCTGCAAGTGTTCGGTGACTGCCTGCACATAAAACGACGGTCCGTTAGAGAACACGGCTTTGCACCCTTTCAGCCGGCCTAAAAGGGTTTGGGTTCGTTCGATGGGCATTAATTTTTCTAAAATTTGCGACATCGGATGGCTTTTGACCAGAAATTCGACAATATCGACTTCGGGATGGTGAATTTGCAAACCGGCCAAAGTTGCACCATAGCGATGCCAATAGTCTTCGCGGATGGCGGACGCATCGTCGCGGGAAAGATTCAAGCGGCCTGCCAGATAGTCGGTCATGGCGTGGTTGATTAACAGGAAAACACCGGCATCGGCGTTGTGCAGTGTGTTGTCGAGATCGAAAAGCCAAACAGGCGGATTCATGGCGGCCTCGCGGTGAAAAATGCTTATGATGGCAGCTTACCGCCGCACGGGCAACCGCCCGTGCGCATTTGACAAGTCGCAGCACGCAAAACAACAGCCAAACAATCATTTAAGCGGTAATATTTAATATGTTAAAATATTGTCGATCACACATGCAGGGCGAGACCTTTGCAAAATTCCCGTTTTGGGTATATTTCTCCACGCCGCGCTTCTCGAACACTTGTCTATCCGGGTAATATGCCTGCGTGCTCTCCGATGTCGGTGCTTTAAACGGTGCTCAAATCCGGGATTTCGCAAAGGTCTCAGCTTCATTTTTTACTTTTTCCGACATGGTCGGATTGCACACAGGCAAAGAAACTGTTTTAAGGCAGCGTAATTCGTTATTTTGTTTTGTTTTTTTTTTTAAATACGCAAACAATGAATGACTTGGGATCTGTTTCAGAATCCGGACAGACGGTATATAAAGACGATGCACATGATTAAAGCTGCTTTTGTTAAAGAGGCTTTACGTTGATTAAAATACCCTTTTCATGGGGCGCAGTATATAAGGCCGTCTGAAGCCGTTTATTTTTCAGACGGCCTTTTTATTCTGAATGGATTCGAGCCACACCCTGATTGGTTTTTATACCTTATTCAAAAAAGAAATCCTGCGCTTTTGGAAGGTCGGTCTGCAGACTTTGGGCGCGCCCATGCTCACCGCGCTTTTGTATCAGCTGATTTTCGCCCACACCATCGGCCGCTATGCCGAAGCCTTGCCTGATGTGGTATATAACGCGTTTCTGATTCTTGGATTGGCGATGACGAGTATGGCACAAAATGCGTTTAACCAATGTATTGAGCAGCCTGATTCAGCCACGCCTGTCGGGTAATCTGGTGTTTATCCTGCTGCCGCCGTTATCCGACCTTGCCTTTTTCGGCGCATATGTCGGTGCAGCAGGGAGGGGGCCGCGGCTTGTTGGTCGGTTTGACATAGTGGTAGTGACAGTGCCGTTCGGCCTGCCTGCGCCGCACGATATCGGCCGGATTGTGGTGTTTGGGTTGTTGGGCTCGGTAATGATGGCGATACTCGGTTTGGTGGCGGGCATTGTCGCCGGAAAATCCGACCAGCTTGCCATGTTCCAAACTTTCCTCATCATGCCGCTGATGTTTTTGTCGGGCGTGCTTTATTCCATCAACAGCATGCCTGAATTTTGGCGCACGGCCAACTGTTTCAATCCGGTGTTTTACATGATTGACGGTTTCCGCTACGGCTTTTTTGGCATGAATGATATCTTACCCTGGCTGTCGCTGGCAGTGGTCGGTGGTTCAGTAACGGCAGTGGGTGTGCTGGTGTTGGCGGTGCTGCATTCAGGCTGGAAACTGTGCCGTTGAGCGTTAAGGTTTATTGAGGCCGTCTGAAAGATTAAACCAATGATTAAATAAGGATATGCCATGAATTTTGATAATTTGGATTTTGAACAGCTCTTCAGCTTGAAAGGCTGGGAACGCTTGGCGGAAAATGGTATGGATTTCGGCTTGAATCTGTTGGCTGCTGTGGCGATTTTCATTATCGGCCGTTGGTTGACGACATATATCGTGAAGCTGATGAAAGCCGCCTTGACGCGTGCCAAAGTGGATTTGACCTTGGTGAGTTTTTTAGGCAACGTTGCCAACATCGGTATGCTGATTATGGTGATTATCGCTGCGCTGGGCAAACTGGGCGTGCCGACTACTTCGGTCACTGCCTTAGTCGGCGGTGCAGGCTTGGCGATTGCTTTGTCGCTGAAAGACCAATTATCCAACTTTGCTGCCGGTGCGCTGATTATTTTGTTCCGCCCGTTTAAGGTGGGCGACTACATTAAAGTCAACGGCTTTGAAGGCTATGTGCGTGAAATCAAAATGGTGCAGACTTCGCTGCGCACATATGCCAATGAAGAAGTGGTGCTGCCTAACAGTGTGGTGATGAGTAACAGCATCACCAACAAATCTTCCCTGCCACAATGGCGTGCGCAGGTGATTGTCGGGGTGGATTATGCCTGTGATTTGAAAACCGCCAAAACTGCGGTGTTGAAAGCGGCGACCGGGCATCCGAAATGCATCCAAACTGAAAAACCAGCCACGGTGCAGGTGACCAATCTGGGGGACAACGCAATTGAAATCACCCTGTGGGCATGGACGACCGAAGCTGACTGGTGGAGCCTTCAATGCGATCTGAACGAACAGGTGGTGGAAAACCTGCGTGAAGTGAAAATCAACATTCCGTTTCCGCAACGTGATGTGCACATTGTTTCACAACCGGCGGCCAACGATGTGGAAAGTGCGTAAACATGTCAGAACAGGTTGTAAAGGCGAGGCTGCTGGCTGAGAAGGAAAGACCTGGTAGACGGCTTTCCCTGTTTTACTTAATTTAAGGGGCTGTATTGGACTAGCAGTTATGCTACCCTTTAAAAATGAAGATAACAAACTATAAATTATCAAAAAAGTACAAAAGAAACGCATTGAATTTTTTGTACCAGAAGTTACCGCCCGCGCAGCTGCCAATTTATTAGACATCCCCCCGATTCGGCAGCATTGTTTTACCGTAAAATCCGCCA
>NZ_PXYY01000013.1 GCF_003013245.1 Neisseria iguanae | reverse complement strand
CAGCCGTTTTGTTTTGTATGTTTATGTTAAACCGTCTGATGACGCGCTTTGTTAAACGGTGTTTTTGCCTTATGGATATAAAAAGCAATTTTTGCGAGTTTACGCATCAAAGCGACAATAACGACCATTTTCGGTTTTTTGGCCGCTTCCAAGTTTTTGACCAGTTGCGGAAATGCGTTTATCCGATAAGCAACCAAAGCAGGCATAAACAAGGCGCGTTTTAATTGTCTGTGTCCGTATCGGCTTAATCGGCCTTTTTTATTGACACTTGTCCCTGATTGTTCAATTTTGGGACTTAATCCGGCGAATGATACAAATTGGTTTGCGGTTTCAAACGTTTTATCCGTCAGGTGTCTAAGCAGGATTGCAGCGGTATCTTTGCCTATGGCGGGTATGGTTTGCAGGTTCTTATATTCGGCATTCAGGCTTTTTTGCTGCTTAATCACGCTGTCTATGCGTTTTGAGGTTTCGTCTATTTTCTTTGAGAGCAGCAGGATGATTGATTCGTGAGTTGACCTTATAAACGGATCTTTAGCGGCATGTAGCCTGTTTTGGCTTTCGTGCTTCTGTTGCTTGAGCTGCTGAAGCAGGTTTATCAGTTTGTACAACGTTGGATTTTCAGACGGACTAAACGATTTCAATTTATCTAAATGTCGTTTTGTGTAATCGGCTATCAACTTTGAATCTGCTTTGTCTGTTTTGGTATGACTGAACTGGCTTTTTGCGTAATCTTTAATTTTGAGGGGATTGATGACGTAAACGGTATAGACTGCGCTCAAATGTTCGGCAGCTTTTTCGTAATAAACGCCTGTTGCTTCCATGCTTATAGCAATTTTTCTAACTCTCTTAGTTTTTATCCAGCCAATCAGTTTTTCAAAACCTTCATGACTGTTTCCGATTTTTATATAGTCTATTTCGCCTTTGGCCGTAATCAATGTTACGTCTATGGTGTCTTTTGAAATATCCAATCCTATTACGTTCATTGCATTTTCCTTATTTATTCAGCCTGCTATGCGGCTATGATGATATTCAATCTTTAGGATGGTCAGACGATTCGGCATTTCTTTTGTCCAGTTTTTAACTTTGGTCGATTTGCTGCCTAAACCGCCCGGGTCTTTGTTTTGCGCATAAACAAAAACCCGCAAACCGTCTTTTTTAAAACGGTTTGCGGGTTTTGGCTTTAGCATTTTATTGCGTCCGGTTGCGCTGATTTTTGCCTGTTTTTGAATTTTTAGACATCGCTGGAAGACATAAAATTGCTGAAATTCAAAAAGCGGGAGTTCCCGCACCCCGTGGATGCTTATTTACCTATTAATTCCGCCTTTGGCTTCATTAACAGATAAATAAGCATCTTTGTTTATGGCGAACCTACGACCCCGCCGCGTTGTGCAAATTGCTGACCTGCTTCGACATAGCCGTCATACATGAGGTTTTTAGGGCTTTGACCGCCCATTGCGACGACTTGGCTGTTTTCAGGCTCATAGGCGGTCTGCGGGGCTGTTTGTGACTGTTGTGCTGCCTGTTGTTGTTCGTCCTTATACGGATTGAAAGGCAAGCCGTTTTTTGCGTAGTCTTTGCACATGGCTTTTGTGATTTCTTTCAGCGGTGTGCCCTGGCTTGAATAACAGGTACATCCGCTTTTGCCGCCATCAACGCAGCCGACAGGGTACTCAAATGTTTTAACTTGGCGGACGTTGTTATAGATGGGTTTGCTTTCGGGCTTTTCGGCGAGTGTAGGTACAAAATCTTCAGGTTTGAGATTTTGCCCTATATCGGCAGTCGCAGGGCTGGTTTTCGGTTCTGCGCCATCTACATCGGATGCGGCAGTTGTTGACGTTGTTTGCTGTTCGTCCGCGCTGAACCGTTTGCTCATTTTGTTTATCGTGTAAAGCGTAAAGCCTATTAAAAGGGGAATAAACAGGACAACGAATATCAAGCTTTTGGGAATGCGACGTTTGGGCTTGGTGTGTACTTCGGCAGATTTGTACATACCGAAGGACTTTTTAGGCACAACAAACGTCCGTTCAATGGCTTTGGCAATGTTTACACTGCTATCGGGCTGGTCGACGCATTCGTTCCATTCGTATAGTTTGCGTCCGACGGGCTTAATGGAAACGTGCATATGCCGTTGAACGAGCCGGCGGACGAAACTGTCAAGAAAGCTGGGATGTTGAGTAATCAACACTATGTCTAAACCGTGATGGCGGTGTGTTGCCAAGGCTTCGATGAATGGCGGTACTTTTGAAGCGGCGGAACGTGTACCCATCAGCCGTTGCGCTTCGTCTATGATGACAAGCGAACCATAAGGGAGGAAGTCTTGAAACGGCTGTGATTTGATTTGCTCGTCTGAAAGTTCTTCATGTTCTATTTTGAGTTCGGGAATACCGTTGACAAAGAGCGGGCGTTTTTTCTTGACGCCGTCTTTGTCAGTGAAGTGGGTGTAGCTTTCATCGGTCATCAACATATTAACGACAGAACTGGTTTTTCCGCTGCCCGGAACGCCTGTTTGCAGAATAATCATTTATCTTTACCCCCTGGAATGAACGACAATTTGCTTATACTTTGCATGGCGACATTAAAGGCGAATGCGCCGAATATCAGCCCTAATGCGTGTCCGAAACCTGCCATCATGATGATTTGCAGAATATCGGACGGCATGGAATTAAATTGATTGCTGATGTAATCCTTGACGAATCCTAGACCCACTGTAAAGCCTGTAAAGGTCACGAAACTGATACCCAGTGCTATAAATACTTTTACGACGATATAGGTCAGCAGCCTTTGTAATATGGCGAAAAACGCGGCTTGCATGCTTTAGTCCTTTCTACTTGAGAACATGATAAATGCGGCTACAACGGCAGCTATACCGATAACGAGAAAACGTATCATTTCAGCAAAACGGCAAATCAGGTCATATTTGAATTCCAATGTTATGCCTAAATAGGTTGCTGTTCTGGGAGCAGGACAAACGCCGTTGTCAGGCAGAAAGAAATCAGGTCTAAAGGTTGTTTCGTTTTGGGTATGCGGTATTTTGAATGGTTCTTCCTGTTCTTCAATATTGCCTTTTTCAGCACAGGCTAGAATATTCGGGAACACTTCACACAATAAACCGCCACTTTCTTTGGGCTTGTCATCCTCTTTAGGCTTGCCGTCAGGATTGGGGTCGGGTTGTGAACCCGGCTTGCCATTTTCGCCCGGTGTCGGGGTTGGGTTGGTTTTTGGCGCGGCAGGGCTGCCCGGTGTGAGGTTGGGGCGCGGGGCTGTGGTGACGGTTGCGGTTGTGTTGCCGTCTGATGTTGTTGTGAAGCTGATGGTTATCTGAAAGAGTCTGCCGTCTTGCCCTGTTGCCGGACCAAGTGTAATGACTGTTCCGTTAGGCACGGTCGGCGTGCTTACTGATGCACCCGGAATGCTGCCGTCTTCATTTGCTGTTGCATTTACATAGGACGTAGGATTTCGGTCTGCATTCGGACCTACTATTCTGTCGAATTCTGACTGCGAAATAGGCTGTTTCTTATTTGGCTCAATACGCCAAAATGCTTTAATGGCTTCTCCATAAGCCGTTATAGCTTTACAACCACCAGTTAAAGTAGAACCTTTATACTCTTTAGCTATATGACCTTCATCGCCCTTACTCTTTGCATAATCATCTACGTTTTTTGACGCTCTATCACATAACCCGTCTAACGTTGATTTATAGCTCTTATAACCATAATCATAAGAATCTTTAGATAATCCAAAACGTGCTAATTCAAATTCGTTTTTACCTCCGTTACGTTCATCGTTTGGAGTTATGATAATTACGTATTCTTTATCGGTTACAAAATCGCCTAAAGTTACATCGTATTTATAACCTTCGTCTGCAAGCATTTGCTCTACGAGATAAAAAGCAGCGGTCGAAACTACAAAACCGACAGGACCGCCTCCTACTCTTGCGAATTTGCCGCCTGCTTTGGCTTTTGAGAGCAGGTTTTTTAGGACGGTAGAGCGGGATACTTTTTGTTCTATGGTTACGGGAACTGTTGAGGCAGAGCGGAGGCCGGTAGAGGCTTCACGGACGGCTAATGATTTACTGGATGTTTCATGATAGAACATATTCCCCCCCATACCGCCACGACCATTATCTAAATAACGCCAAGTTCTAACGCCATTTTGATTAAAACCGCCAGTCGAAACACGAACTCTTCCATTTGGCTCAACAACTAATTCAGCGTTAGCTTTAAAATTACATCCTAATAGAATAACGGCCATAATAATAAGCCGTTGAAATTTGACCATCATAGAACTCTTTGCATTCAAAGCCATGTTCTAAAAACTGAAATTTCAAATACGAGCCATCTTCAAAAAAAACTAACATATCATCAAGATATGTTCTATTTAAAAAATATTGGGCTGCACTTTTTACCATGTTCTTAAAATCAGAAATTGGATAAATTTCTTTAAGTCTGAACATTTCAGCTATAAACACATGACACAGTTTTTCATTTAAATAATCGGGATTCGTGTCCTTTTTGAATCTCAATTCTTCTTCTGAAATGTAAAACATAATCCTAACTTTCGTAACGGTTGCAGAAAGTCGGGATTATATCGCTTCGTCATTTAAAAATCATCCAGCCCACCACGACCGGAACAAATACGCCAAGATAGAAATAAAAGTCCATCATGCGACTACCTCAATTTCTGCCATAAAAGCTTCATCCCCCAAACGGCAGCCATGATGGCGACCACAGACCAGCCTATGTATGAACCGTCCCTCATGCTGTCTATCGGGTTGCATTCGGGCAATTCGGCTTTGACGATCTGACCGTTAAGTATCCAACCGAGCTTAGACGCCTGAAGCTGTATCAACTTGCCGTCTTCGCCAATCTTCGGAGGAACTAGGCTGAAATAGACATTTTCAGCGTCTTGGCGGGTTGCATAACAGTTGTTTCCGACTTGGTAGCCCATTAGCAGTCCTTATAGATATAAACGCCGTCGTCGTCTTCATCTTCGCCTATACCGTTTGCAATCGTTTCGAACTCTTGTTCCTGTGCTTCAAGTTCCTGCTCTTCTGCTACGAGTTCTTCATAAACGGCTAAGGCTTCTTCCTGCGTTCGGCGTCTGTCTTCACATTCTTCGTCTTCCTCGGAGGATTCTTCTGATTCATTGGCTTTAATTTCGGCTTCTGCCTTTTCCAACCTGATTTCAGCAAGCCTCAATCTGATTTCATCCAGCCTTTCCCGAATTTCTTCACGACGTTCTTTGCGTTCTGCGGCTGCTTTAGCCTTTCTGCCGTCGATAACCGAACGTATCAGGGCGATGCCTAAAAGTCCGCCATATGCAGACAGGACATAGCCGCCGATTTCTTTTATATCGGCAAGGCTGTATCCAAACTCTTTCAATAACGTTTCTATAATCGACATTTCTATGCCCCTTTAAAATTCAGACGACCTTTGTCGGGTCGTCTGAAACTTTCGGATTAGCGCAATACGCGACGAATCAAAGTGATTGCGAAGATTGAAGCGATAATACCCAGTACGATTGCCGCAACTGACATAGCATCGGTTTTAGCGGTAGCCAAGTCGGTTTTGACGCTTTCAGGTACTTCAGCCCATGCTTGAGTAGCGAGAGCCAGAGGAGCGGCGGCAACAACAGCCAGTTTTACGCCGTATTTACGGCAAGTGTTCATCAATTTCATGATGTTTTCCTTTACGAAATGTTGATAAAAAATAGTTTTGCGGGCTTTGTGAAGGTTTTAGAGACCGCCCGCCGAGCCTCTTAAACTTAATCTTCTTTTTCGTAGAATCCGAAAATTACAAATTCCCCGCCAATCTCTTCCAATGCCGAGCTGAAAGCGTCTTCATAGCTGTCATACTTACCGGCTGATTTGATGTTCGGCGTAAAGCCAATATCGCCAAATGGATCGGGATAGATGAATTCGTGATTTTCCAATTCCTGTACGATAAATTTCTGTTGGTATCTGCTCATGATTCAGCCTTTCTTAGGCTTTAGATGCTGCGCCCTTTACTTGGAAATCCAACAATTTCGGCACTAAGCCTTTGCCTGTTGATTCCATCGCAACGGTTACATCAACGGCACAGGGGAATTTAAGGTTTTTCAATTTTTCAAAATTATGACTGTCACCAAACTTCATGCTTGCCGCGGTAAAGCCCACGGCATTGCCGTTTGACGGCATGGGACTGGCTACCAAGACGGTGCATGAATCGATTTTGTTACCGTCGATTTCGCCTTTGAATTGTTTTGCGCCCAATAAAGTGGCTGGATATGTGGTTACTTGGCTTGTTTCAAACATTTTTCAATTTCCTTCAGTTGTTTAAAAAATCGGATATTTGACGTTCCTCGTACTCAATATCCTTGATGTGTTGCCTTTCCCTGTCTTGTGGGAATGCGGTTTCTTTCTCTTCATTCAAATCATCAAACAGTGTTTCAATGTTCAATGCGTTAATGGCTTTCTGTTCTTCGTGGATATACTGGAATTTCTGCGTTTGGTTTCTGCAATCGTATTGCTCAGGCTGTAAACCTTTGGGATAACCTTCAACGCCTTTCACCAGCTCATCAACTATCCTGCTATCGTCCCACCCTATATCTCGAAGGAAATTAACCATCTTGCCGACCTGATTCCTTGCATGGAAAAGCTTATGGTCGAATGTCAAATTAACGGTTTCTACTTTTGCTTCCATCCGCTTGGCTTCGGTCTTGAAAATCGCTTTGCAAATCGGATATGCACCGCCTAGATACGAACCGGGATAAAGAAGCATATCCAATGGGATTTCTATATCCCCCGCCCTGAATTCGGTTTCAAACCTGACCCAAGGGCTGTCAACATCTCCAAACTGTCTGCCTTTCTCGTAAACACGGGTAAATTTTGAGTTTCCGCGCTTGCCGATGTAAAAGGTTTTTCCGCTGCCGTCTTCATTGCGCCATGCCGTACCTCGACATTCGCTTTTTGGCCGCATATTGTGTACGTCGTAATGTCCGTTATCGTGGTCTAGCATTGCCTGATCGGGTGTGTACTCGCCGTTGAAAAAATCATGGGCTACATCGACACGGGTTATTTTCGGGCGGACGCATTTACTTAAGAATTCATGTAGGCGGTTTTCCCAACCGGGTAATGCCGCCATGCAGCCTGTTCCGTTCAATTCGACCAACATCGTTTCTCGCTGACCACCATAGTGAACCTTTCCGTATTCGACGTTGTCGGGTCCGAGTTGATAACAGCTTTTATAGAAAAACTTACCTTTGAACGGTAATTTTTGGGTAATGCCGAATCCCAATATTTCTTCCAACAGTTCGCTATACTGGACAACGAATTCCGTATCTGAAACCAATCCTTTTCCTGTTACTTTCGGCAAAGAATCTTCGTGAATCGTGAAAGTGATTTGGTCTATGAACGCTCCGTCATCCCTGCCACGCCTTAACGGTATTTCTATAAATCTGCCTTTGCCGTCCGATACAAAATGGCTGAAATATTCGAATTGAAATTCTTGGTTTTCTGTTTTTTCCGCACCCTTCGGATTTGGGGTTTTGTTTTGGTCCCCCCCTATTAGCCTAGGGGGGCAGCCTTCGGCGGTTGCCGCAGCCCCGCCGTCCGCTGGAGCGTCCGCCATGTCCGCGGCCGCCGCCACGGCTTTATCTTCCAAGGCTTTCACGGTTGCATTCCTTATCCATCAATTCTTTTACAAACAATCTGCCGTATTCATACGCTTCGTTTTCAATTTTTTGTTTCAAAGTCGGATTGCGGATAGGGAAACAAACTGTTTTGATGCATTGGGATTCGTTGTCTTTATCCCTGAACACTTTCAAGATGTATGCTTTCGGGAAAGATACGGGTTCGGGATTGACGGTATAGAAAATAAACATGATTAAGCCCCTTCACTGGCTAGAGTTAAGGGGCTTTACAAGAATTAAAAATATGCGCCCCTGATGGAGCGCAATATATAAAGAATTAAAAATATGCGCCCCTGATGGAGCGCAATATATAAGGGAAACAAACTGTTTTGATGCATTGGGATTCGTTGTCTTTATCCCTGAACACTTTCAAGATGTATGCTTTCGGGAAAGATACGGGTTCGGGATTGACGGTATAGAAAATAAACATGATTAAGCCCCTTCACTGGCTAGAGTTAAGGGGCTTTACAAGAATTAAAAATATGCGCCCCTGATGGAGCGCAATATATAAGGTCGTCTGAAAATCCTTATCCATACGCACTGCGTACTCAATGCCTGCCTTATCCAATAGGTCGGAAACATGGATGACAAACGGCTCTTGTTCGCGTGCGCGGCTTAAGCCCAATTCCAAGTCCGCATGGCGGCAGGCGACCGTGCGTTGCACCAAATCACGATAAGTCGTCATCGTGCGCCCTCCGAACCGTCAACTTCCGCTTGACTGTTGACCCAATCGCGCCAAGCCTGATTTTGGTTTTCCAGTTCCGAAACATAGCCGCCAAACTCAGCGGCGTGTTCCAACAGCGTGGCCGTCTTACCGTCTTTAGGCGCATTCGGTCGTACCGGCGCGACCATCAATGCGGCAGGCGGTGTCGGCATGACCGCCTTTTCGACAACCTTAATTTCCGTAGCCGAGGGCGCGCTTGTAGAGCTGCAGGCCGTGATGGCCAAAGCCGTCAATACAACCGCCGCTTGCATTTTTACGGTCTTGAGTAAGGACATTTTCGATTTCCTTTTTATTTTCCGTTTTCAGACGGCTGACTTCCGCCTGTTTTTTCGCCAAAGCCATGCCGACAGCGTGCGCCTTGACTTCATATTTTTTAGCTTCCGCACGCGCATTTTCCAGCTCGCGCGCATAGTTTTGAGCCGACAACAGCAGGGCTTGCGCTTTGTCTTTTCCCATCTTGTCGATGACCGCCTGCTGCTTCGCAAAAGCCGACTTGTAGCCTTGATGGTGCGACACCGCCAAACCCGTGCCGACAAGCGCGATGATGGCAATCGGTTGCCAGTTATTCGCCAGCAGTTTCACGAGATTCATTCTCGACCTCCTGACGTTTGACGCTGACCAACGAACGCGCCACGGCATAGCCGCCGACAATGCCCAAATACACCGCCCAGATCTCCGCCGAAGGGTCGGGCAACATCACAAACTTAAACGTCCCAGCCGCGCAGGCGACGTTTGCCCAGAGTTTCGAGTGCGACACATTGCCTGTCGCCGGGTTTTTAAAAATATCCAAAATACGCATTGCTATTCCACACTTTTGGTTTGCAGGTGCCGTTTCAGCATTTCCCGATAATTGGCAATTTCGCTCTCCGCAAATTCAAACGCAGCCAAATCTGCCTGTTCGCTTGCCTCGCGGCTTTTACGCGACCATTGCTCAATCATCTTTTCGTAAAACTCAATCTGTCCCATGATTAACGACGATTCTTGCGTTTACGCGCCGCGCGTTTGGCAGCTGCCACGCCCGACTTACCCAAGCGCAGGCTCGGATGTTGTTTTAAAGAGCCTATCCGAACAGGGCTTGACGTGATTTTGATTTCAGGTAACGGCGGGACGCCAAAACCGTTTTTCAACTTTGCACAATGGGCAACACATAAAGCAATCAAAGACTTTTTCATACCTTCGCCGCTCCCAATTCCATCGCAATCGCGTCCGCAATCGCGCGGCAAATGCCCCATTTTGTAGTTTTAAACAAAGCCAGATCAGTGTCGTTGCTGATAAAAAACGGCTCAAAAACAATGCCGCCGGCCTGCGCATAAGCCAGGCGCGAATGCTGCCCTGCGTTATCCGGCTTAAAGCCGTCTTCACCGCGCAGTTTCCAGCCTGTCGCCTTGGCAACAGCCTTGCTCAATACCTGACACCAACGTTTGTTTTTCGGCGTGGACAAGGCTTCGATGCCTGTCGCCGTTTTGTTCGCCGCCGCATTGGTGTGGAACTCAATCGCCACATCCGAGCCGCGAATCAGCTTAACTGCTTCGCGCAGCGGCATATTGCCTTTGCCTTCGCCGTCGGTGCGTACGGTCAGGCCGTAATCGTTACGCAGGATTGAAGCCACGATGTTGCGCATATCCTGCGCCAAGTCCGCCTCACGGTCGCTTCCGTTGACTGCGCCCGGGTCAGTATTGCTGTGTCCAGCGGTTAAGGTTACGGTTTTGCCCATTCATCATCTCCAAAAAAGGTTGATTGCATAACATTTGAAAACCCCATTAAACCTTTTCAGACGACCCCCAAGCCCCGTCAGGCTTGCATTCAGCGGAATGCAGGTAAAAAAAAATCCCTGCACGAAGCAGGGAAAAAAGGTCTACTCAAACACACAAGGAAAACAAAACCATCATGCCGCAAACAAATCAGCCTGCGCTCTTGCCGCCGCCTCGCGGTCGGCCTCTTTCAAAATGTATCGGATATTGCGCGTCGACAACTTATGCGCCAACACCAGCTCGCGCACAATAACCAAATCGCTCAAACCCTCCGCGCTCATCGCATCATATTGCCGGCGGATAAATCGGTTGCGCAGCTCACGCATCGCATCCCAGCAGCGCGGAATCGCCAAGAAAGGCTGACCGGCATAGGCTCGCTCCAATCGTCCCGCCGCCGCCTCGCCAATGTCCTCGACCAGTTGCGCGTGTAAGATTCGGCTCTGACGCGTATTGCGGCGACGATTGGAAATCGGGTAATTCGTCCCGCCCCAAACCTTAACCATGTGAAATGTCGCCTCCAGTCCGATGACCGTAATCATCGCCACCACACTATGCGGCAGCAGATGTTTCACATCCTCGAAATCCTGCTCTGTCATCTCCCAACTTACACTCATTCCTATTCCTCCTTTTTCTTTCGGTTCGCCGCAATCTGCAAAGCCGCCACCAACTTGTGCATATTGCCGTCGGACAACCATTCCACGCGGTCAACCTTAAACATCTTTTTCGCCGTGCCGTGCGCATAATTCCAAGTCCAGTCGTTATCCAGCAGCAGGGCTTCGATTTTCCGCATCATCGGATCGGCAGAGCTTCGGCGGTTCGGGCGATGGCCTGCCGTTTTCTTCGGCGCAAACCCATGCTGGCGCAAATCCTCGACCACACGCTCCAGCTCAGGGATGCTGCACTCGGTACACGACCGCTTGCCCGTCACACGCTCCAACACCGCGCGATACGTCGCATCATCCAAACCAAGCTCTTTTTGAGCAATTTTAATTTTTGCAATCAATGCCCGGCGCATTCTGAATTCCTAAAACACAATATATTGATTAATTAACGCATATTATACAGATAAAATACTATATGTTGTAGTAAGACGATGTTTTTTGCGAAACGGACAGGCATAAAAAAAGCCGTCTGAAACAGGTTTTAAACTGTTTTCAGACGACCTTTTGCCGGGCGTACTAGTTAGTTGTCTACAAAAGGAAGTTTCATTTGTGGTGCACCATGCCGGTGTTCCAATACTTCCAGAATTCGATACTCCGTTTTCATATTTTCCCCTTTGATATATTGTAGTTTATGCAAGCGCGCTTTGATGATATCCCCTTTAGCAAAAGCTACTTCTCCCGATTGCACAAGCCTGAGAAATCCTTCATCTTCGACATCCGCATTGAATATGGAATTACCATCAGAAAACCGCCATTTATAGTTACCCTCGAAAGACAGACTTACTACCTGAAGATTCATCTTTACTTCGTCATCGGCAAGGATTTCATCTTCTTCTTTCGGTGGCTCGAAAAAAGGCACTTCTGACTCCTTGATGACCATAAATCGGGAAGTTTGCTCTAAATCGGTAACAGCAAATTCATCAATACCTTCCTGCTCTAATGGGGATAATACATCTTTAAATGCTTCATGGATTTTGTGGTTTTGGTAAAGCCATAATACCTGCTTCTCAGTTTCGTAATATTCATCACCGACATACACCTTAAAGGTTTCATCACCAACCGTTTCGATCTTAGAAATCTTACGGTTTCTCAGCCATTTTATCAGCCCAATTAAACCTTTTCCCGTATATTTAGTTATTCCCGCCGTACCCCATACCAAACCAAGCCATTCAAGCAGGTTTTTGGCTGTGGCAATATTCTCAGAAGTAAATAACGACTTACTTAAATCCACTAGTGAAACAAACGTATTCAACTCAATGCCGAAGCAACCTGTTTTAAATGAAGCTTTTACATTAACGCTTACTTTGGCACGGCTCCCGTTGATTGCTGCATTAGCTTCTTCCAATAATGTACCGAATGCATAAAGCGCAGGAGCAAGGGTTTGCACATTCATTTCATTGTTGCGCAATGCTTCGCCATCATACAGTACATTGAATTTTTCGTGGCTCATACGGATCTTCATCTTCTTCTTCCTAATCCGACGATTTTAGCCTATTTTAAACACATCTCCTATCAAAAATATACTGTATTTCGAATAAAAAAAGCCGTCTGAAACAGGTTTTAAACCCCATTTCAGACGGCCTTTAACATTGTTTTAAATCATCACATCAACTCCTGCTCCGTAGGCTCAATCACGTTTCAACACACTGAACTGAATCAGACTGTTGATTTTATAGAATTTGTTCGCTCGGCTCAATTACAAAATCCTCAAGCCCCGACACAATCTTAATCCCTGGCACTTGGCCGTCTGAAAAACGCTCTTTTTGATTCAGGATGGCGTCTTTGTCGATTTCCTTTTTCGTGCGGACAAACTCGGCAAAGGCGGATTTCTCCGAGAGCCACGCCAAGACGGCGGCCACGCCTGTTACCTTGACGGATGGCGGACGGATGCGCCATTTAATCAGGCCGGTGGTAAAGTCCACGGTTTTGGTTTTACCGTTTTCCGTCAACTCGTCCTTATGCGCTTCGCAGTAGGCGGCCACACGTTCGGTCAGGCTCATGATTTCGGCACACATCGGCGCGGCTTTGGCGGCATATTCTTCTTCGATGACTGCTTTTTTGTCTCCGGCTTCGGTTTCCAAGCGTTTGACTTCGCGCTGCAAGTCGCCGATTTTGCGGATAAACGCAGTGACTTCCGCTTTGTCTTGTGCCGCTTCAATAGCGGGTTGTTTGATTCGGGTTTTAGCCATTTTCCTTTCGGGTTTACTCTAAAAATCTTGATCTGATAAGTCTCGTAAAATTTGACTTAAAAATTTCTCGTGGAGGGCTGTTTGTCTTCTTCTCAGATAGCCTGCTGCAGCATGTCCGGCCAAGATTGCAGGAGTTTCTTCACATTCGTCTTCTAAACCTTTTATTTCAAACTCAAATAAGCTTTTGGTACTATCTTTAATAACAAGAACGACTTTAGCCATTTTCTCTTTCCTTTCAGGTTGGGTTTAACATTTCGGCTTGCTCAAGCCTTGTTCGCGTTCGCGCTTGGCAAGTGCCTCAACTTTCGCGCGGTGTCTCAAAATCTGCTCGGTGGCGGTTTCAGCCGGAGGCGGCATCAGCGACCTGCCTTTTAATACCTCTTTAATCACGCCCTGTATGCGGTTTAAAGCCGATTTCCCCTTCGCTTTTTCCTCCTCCGTAGGGTGGTAGTGGTACTCCAGCTTCAACGGCTCCGGCGGTGGCGGCAGATTGTCCAAAAAATCTTTCGGACTCGGCCAGCGGCTCATTTCATTGGCCAACGCCATAAAGGCCGTCTGAAACCGCTTCACATCGCGCACCTCATCCCACGCCCGGCCGTGCGCCAATACACGGCTCCATGTTTGCGCAGTGGCGGCCACAGTGTCGGCAGCCGGCGAACCGCTCAGACGCAGAGTCAAAAGCATGGTCAGGCCGTCGATCATGGCGTTATGCAGTTGGGTAGGCAGTTCTTTCATTTTTTCAGTCCTTGCAGCGACGCGGCTGCGGTAAGGGTTTGGCTGGGGTTGGCCGGCAGTGCGGCTCGGCGGTTTGGTTGGTTTACTGTTTGATTCCCTGCGCTTGGCTGGCCAACCCAGCCTGCAAGGATTTCGTATAAGTATCTATGCGACTTCAGCGGCGTTTTCAGACGGCCTTGGTCGCGTGCATTAACGGTTTCATTAAATCCGTGAATCCAAGCCTCGGTAGGGGCAGGAAAACAAACCCCGTCACGCGCCGCCTCCTGCGCCTTAATCATCGGCAGCAACTCATTCAGCAGTTTCGCGGTACGCGCCCAAGAGAGCTGGGACTTGGCGGGGCGGAATAAACCGATATACCGTATCGCCGCCTTGCCCAATTCCGCATCCATTTCCAAAACAGCCCGCAATACAGACGATGCGTCGGCATCGTTGATTAAGCTGTCTAGGCTATGCACCGCACCACAGTTCGGGCATTTCACGTTCATGACTCGCTCTCCCATAATGTTCGCCGTTCAACCGTCTTAACGGTCTTGACGACTTTCCGTTCCCATATTCCGCAGTGGCGGCATTTGCGTGATCGTTTATTGGCATAGACCCATTTGTGATGCCATTTAGTTAATGCACACCCTCCGACACGTTCGTATTCATTCCATTTGACTTCGGCGACAACATCCGCTTCAGTGGTTTTAACAAAACAAAAAGTCTCAACTTTTTCGGAGCCGTAACAAATCCTGCTGCCAATAAAGTCTCCAAGACCGTCATCAATAAACCAGCCGATATACCAGCCAAATCCATCTTTAAACTTAACAATTCGTGGATAAGCTCCTAAAGTTTCAATCAGTTTGGATTTTTTCTTCAAAAATCGAAAAATATAGTCAATGTATTTAGGGTCTTTTTTCGGGTTGAATTTTTCGATGTTCATTGTTTATCCTTCCAAACATCGCCACCAGCCTGTACATTTCCATTGCCTTTTACGATCTGAACATTGCCTGCCAAGTGATTTTCAAGTTCAGCTTGTTTATCGATCCATGCTTTAAACTCTGACCAAGTTTCAAACTTAGTTTGCTTGTCACGCATCAACCTGCCCAACTTAATGCCTAGATAAGACAAAAACATACCGCAGGCATCCAAAACAACCGCTTTAGTCTGCTGCTTAAACCAGTTTTCAATCAGGCTCATCAGTGAATCAACCACCAACGCCAAACCAACAATCCCGCAGACCAATAGATAAATCATCATTCCGGTAGTCATCACACTTCCTCCCATAAAGTTATCGCCCGCGCCAAAGTTTCCGCCTCGGCAGTCTTCCACATCCCGTCCGGCGACCGCGCAGCGATTACAAAGCCTTCGCCGTCCTTCTTCATCAACATCAGCTCGCCACGGTCTTCGATCCATTCTGCAATTTCTTTTGCATTCATTTTTAAATTCCTTTTAAATCAATACCTTATATTTCCAATAAGGCAAAAAAATATAGAGCAACATCAACGGTTTACCGTTTTAATTGTCGTCATACCCGTCATGGCATTTTCCTATCATGTGCAACACGACGATTCGGGCCAGCAGTTCAAGCCAAATCCCCAGTACCACCAACACAGCCAATCCGACAACAAACCAAATCATTTTTTCTCCTCCTTCTTCTCAAGAGGCCGTTTAAAACGCGCCTGATATTCCTCGATTTCTCGCTCTCGGCTTTTTTGCGCCATCCGCGCCGTCGCACGCCTGCGGTGTTGTCCCCAAGCCTGCCAATCCGTATTACGTCGTCCGAAACTCATTTCACACATCCTTTCACAATCGCCTTATCGCCATATTTCGCGCGGATTTCCTTAAGCGCACGTTCCAAAGCCTCTTTTTTTGCCGTAGGGCTCAATGGCTTATCGCTCATAAACAATCCCTTTCATTTTTTCTTCCGTACTCATCGACTCGTATTGCTCGCCCAAGGCTTTTGCCTCCAAATCCGCCAGACGCTCGCGGCGCGACATTTCCAACTTCGCCGCCGACACCACCGGCTTAGAGCAGCTGTGCAGCATCGTTCCCACCAAAACCGCCCAAAACAACAACCAAAAAGCCAAACCGATCCACTTGGTTTTTCGTTCGCAAAACAAATTAGACATTTTCCTATTTCCTTATAAATCAATTACTTAATATTTTCTTAAGGCAAAAAAATTATTGCATACCCAATCCGCCTTCACTTGAGCAGCCCATTCCTTGGCTTCCTCTTTGCTTTCAAATCGTTTCCGCAGTCGGCGGATTTGCAACCATGCAAAGCCTTCTTTGCGCTTGCCGCGCACATCCGCCCGCCAAATCTTGCGACGTTTATGGGTTTCGTAATCGTGCCAAGTGTCCTCATAGACTCCGGCGTGTACCGCATATTCGTGTCTCATTTCAGACGGCCTTTCTTATCGGATAATCAGGGAGCTGTATTTCTTAACGATACCGGCCTGCATCTTGATACCGTTCTTGTTTGCCGTGCGTACCGCGCCGCGCATCAATTTGCTCATCCGGCGCGTATTGCCGTTACTATGTTTAACCAATTCAAAAAGCGTCTCCTCGTCCGCATCAGGCAAAGCTGATTTTGCAATCTCAAAGAGTTCGTCATCCGGCAAAGATTCGCCCAAATTCAGCGCGACAGACACTCGGCTATAAAGCTGTACCAGCTCGCCATGCTTACCGCGCAGGTTGGCCACCAGTCGGGGCATACCGCTCAACACCAAGCCGCAGCCCGTCTCATCGTGCAGACGGCGTACAATTTCAAGGGCGCGTAAAGGCAGGTTTTCCGCTTCATCGACCACAATCAGACGGCCCGAATCGCGCAGGCGGTCAGATACAGACTCAAACAAATCATTCAAGCTGCCCATCGCCGATACCTTCGCCGCTGCTGCCAGCTTGCGCATCAAGACCAAAGCCGTAAAGCTAGGATTAGCCTCAATCAGGATGGCGGCGGGATTCTTTTCGCAGTAGTTTTTGACCGCCTGAGTCTTGCCCAAACCCGCCTGACCGTAGATCACCACCGTTTCGCCGCCTTCGTGCGCATCGCGCATCACTTCAGCAATTCGGCGGGTCGTCTTGGTCGATACAAAACCCAACACCAGCTCTTCGCGTCGCGCTTTGCTGTCCTGCATCTCCAAAAACGCCTCGATTTTCGGCTCGATGGTTTCATAATTACCGCCTTTTTCCGCATAAGTGCCATTCAGATACATACTGATGGATGCCGGCGAAGTACCGATACCGCGTGCCAGTTGGGTTTGGTTCATGCCTGACTTGGCTTTAAATTCAGCCAGTTTTTGTTGCAATGTATGATTGATTTGTTTCATTTTTTTAGTCCTTTTAAAAGAGGTTTAAAACTGTTTTAACTTCTATCCGCCTCAAACAGCACAAAATCGTCTGTGCCCGTTTTCGGCAATACCGCATACTCCGCCTCGATGACGTTTCCGCCCAAATGTCCCAGCTCGTCCCAAGCTGCCGCCTGTTCCAGTGCCGGATTGACTTCCGCATTCGCGAGCTTGATTGCATTTTCCGCCCGCTTGATTTTGCCTTTTCGGCGTTTTTCCGCCAGTTGGTCGATACGTGCCGTCGGGAAAGCCTCGCTGGTATTGCCGTTGGCCTGCGCCTTAGTAATAAACTTGCCGTCCATATCAAACACATTGACCGCCGACGCATCGCTCAAATCGTAGCTGACCCGTACCTCGTCTTTGTGATACTCCGCCAGCTCAGTTGAGAAATAAGAGTTGTTGAACAAATCCAGCCAACCGCGCTGCACTTTTCGCACCTCCTGCGGCATAAACATCGTCGCCAGCTCTTCCGCCGACAACATATCCGGCGCGATACCGTCCTGAACCAGCCTCATTTCCCGATAATCCTTCGGCGTGTAATGCCCGCCGTCAGGATGTCGGGGCAGCTCGCCGTGCGGACGGTTGTTGTAATCATCGATACACTTGACCACATCCGCAATAAATTGCGACCAGCTCGGCAGTTTTTTCAAATATTTCTGTTGTTCCTCCGTTAAATCCTTGCCTTTTTCCAAAGCATTAAAAGCACTTTCCATCTTGCGGTACATCAGATTCTTCGTGCTGCTGTCCATCCCCGCGCCCGCAAACGTCTCATACTGGCGCGCCATCTCAATCAGATTGTCTTTCCACCATCGCTCGATGATGCCTCGACCTTGCGGATTGCCCGCGATACCCGTTTCATGGCGGATACCCAATCGGGACGTAATACCCGTAATTTCATGGTCAATCGTCTTGCCTGTCTGGCCGCCGCCGTTATCCGAGTAGTAGATAATCGGTAAACCAAAGTGCTTGACCCCGATACGCAGAGCGTCCGATACCGCCACACAACTTTCCGCGAGAGATACCGAAAATCCGACCACAAACCGCGTACAACCATCAATAATCACCGTCACTTCAGGCTTAAACGGTCTGCCGTGTACAGGGTGCGCCACCTTCGCCTTAAAGCTGTGGCCGTCGCCGATCCAAACATCGTTCGGCTTCAAAGCCCCCCAATCACGTTTCACATAAGGCAGCAGCGATTTATAAGCCGCCCCCGTTTTCCTGCCGCGCTCCTGCATAATCAGCGGGAGCTTTTCCCAAACGCGTCGCACCATACTCAGATTAGGCACATCATTGACCGGCATATTTTCCGCTTCCGCCCACTGCACAAACCGGCGGTAGCTGTGTGCCAGCTTCGGAGCCGACGGAATATTGTGCAACTGCATAAACATCGGCAACCAACCGTAGCTCTCAATCGGCTTGACCGCCTTCGTCGTCTTCGGAGCCAAAGCAACCAACCGCTCCGTCGCGTTTTCCGCTTTCAAATAAGCAGATATCCAGCCATCTAAAGTACGTTCGCCAACCTTCGCCGACCGACTGCGGTCATTGGCCTTTTCCAAGTTCCCAAGCGTGACCGCGTCCAATTTACCTTCTGCCAGCAAGCCCAAAAACTGAGCCACCGCAGCCTTCGCAGAGCAACCGTATTGATATTTGATACCCAACACCGCCGCCACCACCGCACATCGCGCATCCGCCACCGACCGTTGTTTCTCGTTCAACAGCTTGGCCGCTTCAGCCAGTGCTTGAGCCGACATCGCCGTCCCCGGTCTGATTTGGGGCAGCATTTTCGGCATCTTCTCCGCCAGCTCGTCCGACTGCCGTTTCATGATGGCTGCTCGGATTTCGGCAGGGAGGGAAGCGATTAAGTATTTTTTCAGACGGCCTCCACGCGCTTTGCCAACTTCTTCGATGTACGGCCAGTCCTGAGTTTTGGCACGATATCTAATGCTTTCTAGGTTCTTGGGAAGACAGGGCAAACTTAAATTTTTCAGCTCCTCTAAGGATATGGTGTTGCTCATTTACTGCTCCTGATATAAACTTTTGTTTACTCTTTTGAGTAAGTTAAACCTGTTTGGGATAACGGCTAGGCCAAATCTCTTGAGGTGGGATGCCGAGAAAGTCTGAAATAATTCGTTCGCCTTTTGGATATTTAAATTGCAACGCGCTTTTTAATGTATTCGCGCTTAACCCGGATTCGATTGATAGTGCAGTAATTGTTTTCCCGCGTTTACGAACTGCTGCCACAATTTCCGCACGATGCCAATCTTGTTTTTGTCTTTCCGCATCTTCAATTTTTACCATTAATCTTTCTTTTAGGGTTTCCATACGCATTCCTTTTGGGTTTGTTTGCTAAGTCATATGACTTAATGAAACGAATAATACTAACCAAAAGGATAGTTGTAAACCCTTTTGGTTAGTCAATTTACAAACAAATGGCGGTTATTTTATAAACTTTTGTTTTTGATTAAGATTATTTCTAACCAAAAGGGAAGGTTTTTTGGTTAGTCTTTTTGTTAGAGAGAAACACATGACTTTTAAAAGCAGACTTCAGCTTTTATGGCCGGATTCGACATTGGAGGATATAGCCTCCAAGATAGATATGTCCTACATGGGACTGAATAAGGTATTTGCTAAAGATGGTTTGCCAAAGGCTGAAACACTTATAAAAATTCAAGAAGTTACCGGATGTGATTTAAACTGGTTACTGACCGGCAAAGGTTTGCCGTTTGCTGACAAATCAAGACCGGAGAACGTTGGAGCATTCCCGGTATCCAATACCGGCTCAGGCGCGGTGGATACCTTGGGCAATCCGGTTGATCTACGTGAGTTTGTCTTTATCCCGCGATACAGCGTAGAAGCGGCAGCAGGGCATGGACAAGCAGTGAATGATGAAAAACCATTATTCTGCATGGCTTTCCGGAGATACTGGATAGAAAACTACGTTACCCGGCAGACAGACAAGCTCTCTGTAATCGCCGTCAAAGGCGACAGCATGGAAGGCATCCTGAACCACGGCGACAACATCCTAATCAACCACGCCGAAACCGAGCCGCGCGACGGCCTGTACGTCCTACGCATAGGAAACGACCTGTTCGTCAAAAATATCCAACGCCTGCCCGGCCGGCTCTTGGTTAAATCCGCCAATCCCCTCTACGAGCCTTTTGAAATCGACCTCACAGCCGACAACACCGATATAGCCATCATCGGCCGGGTAGAATGGTTCGGCCGTACCGTAAACTGATTTTAAAACCCTCTTAAAATAGTTTTAAAAAATTCCCAATCCCGTCAACTTCAAACAAAAAACCGCGCATTCCGGCGCGGTTTTGTGAAAAAGCTGGCGTAACTTTTCCAGATACAAAAAAAACGCCGAAATCCACGTCTTTCCAAGATTTCAGCGTTTTTTACTCTATTTGTTCCTTGTGCAAAAACTAACAGTCCCCCACATACATAGGCCGTCTGAAACATTTGTTTCCATGATTGCCGCCGCAAAGCCGCCAAATCACACACACATCGTTTTATCGATAAAAACCAAGCAAAACAACGCTAAAGCCGGCGGTGAAAATTGACCCTCCCTACAAAAAAGCGGATAATCCGCCTATGTCCGATTAATTTCATTTCAGACGGCCTAAATGCATCTCAAGGCCGTCTGAAAACATTTATAAAACAAAGAACATAAGATGAAAGCACCTGAATTACTCCTTCCAGCCGGCGGTTTGGAACGCATGCGCGCCGCTTACGATTTCGGCGCTGATGCCGTGTATGCCGGTTCGCCGCGCTACTCGCTGCGCGCGCGCAACAACGAATTTGCCAAACCGGACGTGTTGGCGCAGGGCATTAAAGAAGCACACGAACGCAATAAAAAATTCTTCCTGACCGTTAACACCCTGCCCCACAATTCCAAGCTGAAAACCTTTGTGACCGACATGGAACCCTTAATCGCGATGAATCCCGACGCACTGATTATGGCCGACCCCGGCTTGATAATGACCGTGCGCGAAAAATGGCCGGACATGCCGGTTCACTTGTCGGTTCAGGCCAACACCACCAATTATTGGGGCGTAAAATTCTGGGAAAAAATCGGTGTCGAACGCATCATTCTATCGCGCGAATTGAGTATGGACGAAATTGCCGAAATCCGCCAAGAATGCCCTGACATAGAATTGGAAGTGTTCATTCACGGCGCATTGTGTATTGCCTATTCAGGCCGTTGTTTATTATCGGGTTATTTCAACCACCGCGACCCCAACCAAGGCACCTGCACCAACTCCTGCCGTTGGGGTTACAAAGTGCATGATTCCGAAACCGACGACATGGGCGATGCCAAGCTGCTGCAAGACTTCAATTTTGAAAAAGCACAGGAAGGAGCCGACCAAAATTTCGAAGGCATCAACAGCCAGCAACGCCACCCTGCCGCCGATAAAGTGTTCCTGATTGAAGAAAGCAACCGCCCGGGCGAATTCATGCCGATTATGGAAGACCAGCACGGCACTTACATCATGAATTCCAAAGACTTACGCGGCATCGAAGTAGTCGACAAACTCACCCGAATCGGCGTGGACAGCCTCAAAGTCGAAGGCCGCACCAAATCGCTGTATTACGTTGCCCGCGTTGCCCAAAGCTACCGCAAAGCGATTGACGATGCCCTCGCCGGCCGCCCGTTTGACTTAAGCCTGTTAAGCGAACTTGAAGGCTTGGCCAACCGCGGTTATACTTCCGGATTCTTAGAGCGCCACAAAACGCAAGATTATCAAAACTACCTCAACGGCCATTCCGTGGCCAAACAAAGCCAATACGTCGGCCACGTGACCGAGGTTGACAAAGAAGGCTGGGCAACCATTGAAGTCAAAAACCGCTTTGCCGTCGGCGATACCGTCGAAATCATCCATCCGACCGGCAACCAAACCATCAAGCTGGAACAAATGACCCGCAAAGGCGAAGCCGTTGATGTCGCACCGGGCAACGGCATTCGGGTGAAAATCCCGAACATGCAAGGCAAGGAAAAAGCCTTGGTCGCACGGATTATGAATCCTTGATTGTGTTTTGATTGGATTACAGGCTGTCTGAAACATTCAGACAGCCCTGATTCTTGACACTATTTCACGTTTTCGCTACTATTTCCTATTCGCACTTTAATATGCCGATTTGACACAGCTTGCGGGCACAAACAGCTAAAGCGTTTGCAGATGGCATTTTATTTTACTGCAAAATCAGCCCGTTGTGTCAGACATCGGGCTTTTGTTGTATTTGAGAACATTATGATTATTTTAGACAAGGTTTCCAAACGCTACCAAACGCGCAATAAATCGTGGTTTACGGCGGTGGAGCCGACCAGTTTGGAAATTAAAGCCGGCGAAATTTTCGGCTTGATGGGCTATTCCGGTGCGGGCAAATCGACTTTGCTGCGGCTGATTAATCTGTTGGAGCGTCCGGATTCCGGCAAGGTTTTGGTCGGCAATCAGGATTTGATGGCGCTCAATGGCGCTCAATTGCGCCAAGCGCGGCAGAATATCGGCATGGTGTTTCAACAGTTTAACCTGTTGAGCAACCGTACGGTGGCGGATAATGTGGCTTTTCCTTTGGAAATCGCGGGTTGGCCGTCTGAAAAAATACGTGCGCGGGTGATGGAATGTTTGGAAATTGTCGGTTTGCAGGAACGTGCCAGTCATTTTCCCGCCCAACTTTCGGGCGGACAAAAGCAGCGTGTCGGCATTGCCCGCGCGTTGGCACCCAATCCGCAGGTGATTTTGGCAGACGAGCCGACTTCTGCGCTTGATCCGGCTACCACCCGCAGTGTGTTGGAATGCTTGGAAGATATCAACAAACGTTTCAACGTGACCATCATCATCGTCACCCACGAAATGAGCGTTATCCGCCGTTTGTGCGACCGTGCTGCTTTACTGGACAACGGCCGCCTGCTGGAAGTAGTAGAGGTGAACAACAACCAAATTCATGCCCAATCGGAAATCGGGCGCGAACTGATTCGGGAGGATTGAGATGGCTGATTTGACTTTTTCCAAAGCCCTCGCCACCATCAGCGGCATGAAAGGCGAGATTTACCAAGCCTTGGGCGAAACTTTTATCATGGTCGGTTTGTCCACGCTGTTTGCCGTGGTGTTCGGCACATTATTGGGCGTATTGCTGTTTGTCACTGCCAACCGCCAGCTGCATTACAACAAGCCGCTGAATTTTGTGCTGGATAATTTGGTCAACTTAATGCGCGCGTTTCCGTTTGTGATTTTGATGATCGCGCTGATTCCAGCCACCCGCGCCATCATCGGCAGCACCATCGGCCCTTATGCCGCCTCGTTGGTGTTGAGCGTATCCGGTCTGTTTTATTTTGCCCGTTTGGTTGAGCAAAACCTGCGCGAAGTGCCGCGCGGCGTGATTGAAGCGTCTATCAGCATGGGCGCGACACCACTCACCATTATCCGCAAAGTGCTGCTCAACGAAGCACGTGCCGGCATGGTTTCCAGCATTACCGTATTGTCCATCGGCCTGCTCTCTTACAGCGCGGCGGCCGGCATGATCGGCGGCGGCGGTTTGGGCGATTTGGCCATCCGCTACGGCTATTACCGCTACCAAACCGAAGTCATCATCTTCATCGTGGCGATTTTAGTGCTGATGGTGATTGCCATGCAGGGGCTGGGCAACTGGATTTCGCGCCGCCTCGACAAACGATAGAAGGATTCTTTATAAAAGCTGTCTGAAAAATCATTAAGCTTTTTTCAAGCGGCATGTTATGATTTCTGCCACATACATTTGGAGTATTATTATGAATATAAACAGCGTATTGAAAACCTTTTCGGCCGCCGCGCTGGCCCTGGCTTTGGCCGCTTGCGGCGGTCAAAAACAAGAAGCCGCACCAGCCGCTTCTGCCGCTCCACCGGCTGCTGACAACACCACCGTCAAGAAAGAAATCGTCTTCGGCACCACCGTCGGCGACTTCGGCGACATGGTGAAAGAGCAAATCCGACCAGCTTTGGAAAAACAAGGCTACACCGTAAAATTAATCGAATTCACCGATTACGTGCGCCCTAACTTGGCCTTGGCCGAAGGTGAAATCGACATCAACGTCTTCCAACACAAGCCTTACTTGGAAGATTTCCGCAAAGAACATAAATTAGACATCGTCGAAGCCTTCCAAGTACCGACCGCACCATTGGGTCTGTATCCGGGCAAACTTGCCTCACTCGATGATGTGAAAGAAGGCAGCAGTGTTTCCGCACCGAACGACCCGTCCAACTTCGCCCGTGCATTGGTAATGTTGAACGAGTTGGGCTGGGTAAAACTGAAAGACGGCATCAACCCATTGACCGCCTCTAAAAACGACATCGCTGAAAACCTGAAAAAAATCAAAATTGTCGAGCTGGAGGCCGCACAATTGCCACGCAGCCGCGCCGATGTTGACTTTGCGGTAGTAAATGGCAACTACGCCATGAGCAGTGGCATGAAATTGACCGAAACCTTATTCCAAGAGCCAAGCTTTGCCTATGTAAACTGGGCAGCCGTGAAAACCGCCGACAAAGACGCACAATGGCTCAAAGACGTAGAAGCCGCCTACAATTCGGAAGCATTTAAATCCTACGCCAAACAACGTTTTGCCGGCTACAAATACCCTGCCGTATGGGGCAGCCAAGCGGATGACGAAGCCAAAATAGCAGCCGCTACCGCTGAAGCTGCTTCAAAAGCGTCAGCCGCATCTTCTGCTTCTGCCGCACAATAATTTGATATTCATGCTTAATTGAATATGAGATGAGTGAATAAAGGAAGGCCGTCTGAAAGATTGTACTTTCAGACGGCCTTGTTTATTGAGTAATACCTTTAGGCAATTCAGCCAAATTTAACTAAGGGGCTGACGCAGATTAGCCCCAAACACCACACCATTTCCGCAGCATTTCAAGCTGCCCGGACGGTACACCAAAGTTAAAGCGAAACCCGCATTCTTTCAAGGACAGCGGGAAAGGTTTACGGCCAACCCATTATATTTGCGCAAGACGCACTTCGCCCGGTTCCAACAATTTCCAATGCCGCCGATAGGGTTTTGACGGTCTGCAAAAAGCTGTGAACGGTTGAGCGTCGACGCGCGAACCTGCCCCGCATCAAACACGCCACAGTTCCTGTCACTACCGGTATAAACAATGCTGTCAGGTGTTGTTTGCTGTTTGACAACCGGAAATAAGGCATCCTTTCCGTTATTCCCCGCAACGGCGGTACCGACCTTTCCCTGCTGCTTTAAGATGCCGGATACAGCCGCTTTCCCTGCTGCCGCACGTCCGCGTTTACCCTTACGCCGACCGCCGAATAACCTTCGTCCGACCCGGTAGGGCCTCTGAAAACCCCGCCGGCTTCCTGCGCCAAATGACAGGCAGCCGCTTGGCGGGTTTTGCGATAGGCTAACATAGCCCAACCGGGTTGGATACCCAGAATATCAGCGGCTGCACGGGCTGTGGCTTCCGGTACGAAAAACCGGAGGAGTTTTCTTTGGGCATCCTTTGTTAATTTGCAATTGGTTATCTTTATTTTTGCAGTCTGACATGACTGCTAGTCTACTTCAGCCCCAATAATTAAGGAAAATCACATGAAAAGACCATTATGCGGACTATCTCTATTACTTTATAGCAGGTTGCACCATGTTGTTTTCCAGCTTTTATCAGCCACTTTCCGATAATGCCGCGGAATGGCGGTTGCATAAATGGACAAATAATTTAGATAAAAATTCCAATTTAAAAACTTATGCCATACAATATTATGCCATACAATATTTAGACAAACTGGATAACGATTTTCGTCAATATGGAATAGATCCTGTTGGAGGCTACTATAGTAAATATAGGGAAATAAACAGTCTTGCTGAAGGATTTCCCTGTTTAGAAGAAAAAGGCCGGCATCACACAGCAAGACCGATTTGTCTTGTCATGCGTTTGAAATTTGATGATCCGCTTTGCGTCAAATGGCGTGAAGAAAGAGGGTATCAAAATACCTTCTGCCCCAAAACACCGTATAATAAATAGTTTTCAGAATGAAATGAAAAAATTACTATACGGATGATCACCATTATTTTTAACTGGTTGCGCTATATTATTCCCTAGTTTTATCAAGAGATTGCATAAATGGGCTAATCCTATCAATATAAAAAAAAGCAGTTGGGTACTCAAATTTATTAAGAATAAACATAATGATTTCCGACAATGCGGTTTAGATCCTTTTGGGGGTTTCTCAAAACTAAACAGCTATGCAGAAGGAGTTCTCTGTTTGGAAGAAAAAGGCCAATATCACGTCGACGGCCCGACTTGTTTATACGATTGGACGCAATTTGATGGCCCGCCATGCGTCAAATGACGTGCGGAAAGAGGCCATTACAATGCCTCAAGACCAAATTAAATTAGCCATCAAGTCAAAATGATGCTGATTCATTACACCGGGTTATGAAAATAATAAAGCACCTCTCGGCAGTACCACCTACGCTATCTTAAGAGAAGGCAGCATTGAAAATAAATTACCCAAACCCAAAACAATAGTTATTAAGCAAAAAGGAATGCAGTCAATTGCATTCCTTTATCTTTCGGACCGGCTTTGTCAGGTCACCATCTATTAAGCACGTTTGCCGGCCGCAAGGTTTAATTTACCATAGCCGTTTTTGCTGCTGAAATCACTGCCTGATTTGTGTTTGCCTTTGAAATTTGGGCCGCTATTCTTGAAGCCGTCGGATTTTTTAAAGCCTTCGCTGCGCGATTTGAAACCGTCTTCACTGCGTTCGCTGCGCACTTTTCCGCCGAAACTGCCTTCATTGCGTGATTTAGATTTGCTACCTTTGCGATCGCCGAATTTTCGGTCATGGTCGCCATAGCCGCCTTTAACGTTTCTGCCTCCGTGGCCTTTCGGTTTGCTGCCGAAAGATTTTCGCTTACGGGTCGGCTCCATGCCTTCCACAGTTACTTCGTTTAATTTGCGGTCGATGTATTTTTCGATTTTATGAACTTTGATGTATTCGTTCACTTCGGCAAACGTTAGGGCAATACCCGTGCGGCCTGCTCGACCGGTACGTCCGATTCGGTGCACATAGTCTTCAGCCTGTTTCGGCAAGTCGTAGTTAATCACATGGGTAATCGTCGGTACATCGATACCGCGTGCAGCCACATCGGTTGCCACCAGAATTTTGCAACGGCCTTTACGCAAATCCATCAAAGTGCGGTTACGCCAGCCTTGCGGCATATCGCCGTGCAAGCAGTTGGCCGAAAAGCCTTTTTCATATAACTCATCAGCCAATACTTCGGTCATGGCTTTGGTTGAAGTGAAAATCACGCATTGGTCGATATTGGCGTCACGCAAAATATGGTCGAGCAAGCGGTTTTTGTGGCGCATATCGTCGCAATACAATAACTGCTCTTCAATTTTACCCTGATCATCAACACGTTCTACTTCAATTACTTCCGGATTTTTGGTTAATTTACGCGCCAATTTACCGACTGCACCATCCCAAGTCGCGGAAAATAACAAAGTTTGACGATCTTCAGGTGTGGCTTCAACAATGGTTTCGATGTCGTCAATGAAACCCATGTCGAGCATACGGTCTGCCTCATCAAGGATCAGTACTTCCAAGCGGTCGAAGTCGATTTTGCCGCTGCTCATCAAATCCATCAGACGGCCGGGAGTGGCTACCACCAAATCGACAGGTTTGCTCAAGGCTCGGGTTTGGTAACCGAAAGATGCACCGCCAACGATGCTCACCGTGCGGAACCAGCGCATGTTTTGCGCATAGGTCAATGCATTTTTCTCAACTTGAGCCGCCAGTTCTCGGGTTGGTGTTAACACCAAAGCTCGGGGGCCTTTGCCGGTTTTCCCGCTGCGTTTGGTCAGGCGTTGCAAGGATGGCAGCAAAAATGCGGCAGTTTTACCCGAACCGGTTTGTGCCGAAGCCATAATGTCGCGGCCTTCCAAAGCCACCGGTACAGACTGCGCCTGAATCGGCGTCGGCAATTCGTAGCCGGCACTTTGCAGCGCGGACAAAATATTTTTATCGAGATTCAAATCAGCAAATTTGATAGACATAATTATCCTAAAAACACAACAACAACTTCCGACTGAATCAATCAGACGGCCTGAAGCAAAGGATAAGTAACGAAAATGAAGTTACAAGGTTGTCGCAAGCCTCTGGCTTGTAAGTTAACATCGACGACAACCTGCAAATATGCCTGAAAGAAAGCAAAAAGATATAAAACGCGGCAGAAAAACCGGTTAGTTAGGTTTGAAGACGATGGCTTCATAAATAAACGAATGGCGGATAATACAGACTTCGCCATATCCGGTCAAGCACGAATACGTTAATCGGCGTAAAATGGCTTTTTTGTTAGCAGGCCGTCTGAAAAATGACCGATATCACACCATTCGCTAACCGCTTGGGCAAAAACATCAAACACCTGATAAAATGGGCCAAACGGAACCATATTGAGGCATGGCGTATTTATGACCGCGACATTCCGCAATTTCCCTTTGCCATCGACGTATATGGCAGCCATGTCCATTTACAGGAATACGACACCGGCTGGCTGATGCAGCCGGAAGAATACGAAACATGGTTGTGTGGCGTTTTGGAAGCAGTTGGCTTTGTTACCGGTTTTGCGCCCGAACAAATCCACCTCAAGCGCCGCGAACGCCAAAAAGGTACACTTCAATACGAGAAAACCGGCAAATCAGGCAAAGACTTTACCGTCAGCGAACACGGCCGCCGCTTTTGGGTTAATCTCGACAAATACTTGGATACCGGTTTGTTTCTCGACCACCGCAACACACGAAAAAAAATCGGCGACAGCGCACGGGGCAAACGCTTTTTAAACCTGTTTTCCTATACCGGCAGCTTTACGGTTTATGCGGCAACAGGGGGCGCAGTCAGCAGCGAAACCGTCGATTTATCCAATACGTACCTTGATTGGGCGAAACGTAATTTCGAATTGAACGGTGTCGATTCGGCGGCACACCGAATCGTGCGCGCCGACGTGTTCCAATACTTGAAAACCGCCGAAGCCGAAAACAAAAAGTTTGACCTGATTGTGATGGATCCGCCGAGCTTTTCAAACAGCAAAAAAATGCTCGATGTCCTCGACATCCAACGTGACCAAATGACCTTGATTCATGGTGCCATGAAGCTGCTCGCTTCAGACGGCGTGATGTATTTTTCGAATAATCTGCGCAGCTTTGAATTAAACCCGGAAGCGGGTGAAAAATATGCCGTGAAGGATGCGAGCAAACAATCCGTCCCCGATGATTTTCGCAACAAAAAAATCCACCAATGTTGGGAAATTCGCCACAAACAAGCATTCAGACGGCCTGACAAACCATAGGCCGTCTGAAAAAAAAACAGTTTACTGATTCAGGAGGATAGCATGCCCGAACTCGGATTGATTTCCCGCAATAAAATGTTCAACGGCTACCAAGAGCGCTACCGTCATACTTCGAGCGTAAACGGCTGCGACATGACGTTCAGCATTTATCTGCCGCCGCAAGCGCTGCAAGGCTATCGCGTGCCGGTTGCATACTGGCTCTCCGGCCTGACCTGCAACGACGAAAACTTCACCCAAAAATCCGGCGCACAACGTTTCGCCGCCCAATGGGGCATTGCCTTGGTGATGCCCGATACGTCGCCACGCGGCGACAACGTGGCTGATGACGAAGGCGACGACTTAGGCAAAGGCGCAGGTTTTTATGTGAATGCTACGCAAGCCCCTTGGGCAGAGCATTACCGAATGTACGATTACATTACAGAAGAATTACCTGCTTTAATTGAAACCCACTTCCCCGTAACCGACAAACGCAGCATTTTCGGCCATAGTATGGGCGGCCATGGTGCCCTGCAAATCGCTTTGAAAAACCCCGGGCGATACGCCGCCGTTTCCGCATTCGCACCGATTGTGAATCCGAGCGAAATACCGTGGGGACAAAAAGCCTTTACCGCCTATTTGGGTAATGACCAAACCGCATGGAAAGCCTATGACAGCACCGCCCTTATTCAGGCGGCCGCAAAAAAATTACCGATTCTGATCGACCAAGGCGATGCCGACCCGTTTTATCCGAAAGAATTACAGCCGGAAAATTTTGTCAACGCAGCACGCGGCAACGGATTTAACGTTCAATTCAAAAAACGTGATGGTTATGACCACAGCTGTTTCTTCATCGCCAGCTTTATCGACAGCCATATCGAATTTCACGCCGAAGCACTAGGGCTGTAACCCGCCGCTCCAACCTTTTGCAAAGGCCGCCTGAGAAGTCCAGATAACTTTTCAGACGGTTTTTTCTAATTGCAACTACATCTTAATTTATTTTAAATGCATAACCATTTTTAACTTTCAAACAGCCCGTATTTGTCCGAATGTTAAGAAAAATAGGCAACTCATTGTAATAACAATACTAATATGATAATATACGTTTATAATTTAATTGATTTAAATCAATAATTATTCTTATATAAATCGACAAAACCACCTGACCGAAATAAAGTTACATTACTGCCCACGTTAACTTGAAGGAAAGCAAAATGAGTACTCAGTGCAATACCAACGGTAAAGTGATTTTATGGACAACCTTAATCGGCGGTTTCATCAGTTCCTTAGTCAAATGGGGTTCTGAAGTCAATATGCCACCACGTATGCCGGGAGAAATTTCGCCTCCTGGTGCCAATATCGATGCTTGGCTCGGCTGGCTGGGCGTCAATCAGTATTCTTTGGATTATATGTTCCAAGGCAACAGCATTTTAGGTGCGGTTACGCTTTATCACTGGCTCTTCAGCTTTGTGTTTGCGTTTGTTTATGTGGTCGGTTCGATGTATTGGTTGAAAATGCGCGCGTGGTACGGCGCGTTATACGGCATCATCATCACCGTAGTCATGCACGGCGCCTTGATTCCGATGTTCGGCTTCCGCTACCCCGCGTATGCGTCCGAAGGGGTCAACGGCTGGCTGTGGAACTTGAATGCAGCCGAATTATGGAGCGAATTTTTAGGCCATATTTACTGGTCGGTTTCAATTGAGATTTGTATGATTGCCGTATTGGCACACTTCGCCCGTCCTATTTACGGCGTATGGTGGAAAGATTAATGATTTGATTTAACGGATTGAAGGCCGTATGAAAAACCAACAGAGCTTTTCAGACGGCCTTTATATACCAGATTAAGTTGAAAACCCAAAATCCTATAAATCCCCTCCGACGTACCCCGCCGGATTTAAGACAAGTAGACAGCACATTCCCTTGAGCTCAGCCAAAGCGCCATGAATGGGCGGAAACGATGTGGAGACATTCATAAAGTTACCGAAGCACACAAAAACACCGCCCAACCTTGTCTGCTTGGAAAAAACGGCAAGCATTAACCGGAAGGCCTGCCACCTAAAGCGATGATCAAAGTCCAATGACTGCCAACAAGTTTATCTTGACGGAACCGGTACAGATACTTATCCGTACCGATCACATGGCAGGGCCTTAAGAGACCGACAAGTCTAAAATACCATTGACGGCAGACGCCATGAAAGACCATTGCTTGCTGCCGCCCAAGCAGAGGCAATAAGCCCATTGCTCCGATGCCCGGCAGAACACCATAATCAATACATTCTTTGAAGCATGCTTTAAAGAACATCTTTTACCGTCACAGAATGAACAGTCCGTCACCATCATGGGCAATGCCCGCTTTCCCCGCATGGGCAGCTTGCAAGAACCGGCCCAATCGTTCGGACACATCATTCTTCCCCTGCCACCTTATTCTCCTGATTTAAATCCGATTGAAAAGACATGGGGAAATATCAAAAAACACTTGCGTAAAGCCTTACCGGTTTATGAGACATTTTGGGCGGCTTTGTTGTCTTAGTTTTGGATTTAATTAACTATATATTGCGATATATTGCGCCCCATGAAAGGGTATTTTTAACCAACGTAAATCCCCTTTTGTTATAATCGGCATTCTGATTTAAATTTGATCACACGGAAAGTTGCCATGTCCCGAATTGCCGTCCTGTCCGACCACCTTGTCAATCAAATCGCTGCCGGCGAAGTGGTCGAACGGCCTGCCAATGCGCTGAAAGAAATTGTCGAAAACAGTATCGATGCCGGCGCGACAGTTATTGATGTCGAGCTTTCCGGAGGCGGCATCCGCCTGATTCGCGTCACTGATAACGGCTCAGGCATTCCCGCTGACGACATCGAATTAGCCTTACACCGCCACGCCACCAGTAAAATCAAAAGTTTAAACGATTTGGAACACGTTTCCAGCATGGGTTTCCGCGGCGAAGGCTTGGCCAGCATTGCATCCGTATCGCGCTTGACCTTAACCAGCCGCCAAGCCGACAGTACACATGCCAATCAAGTAAAAGCAGAGGACGGCAATGTCAGCGAACCGGGCTTTGCCGCACATCCTGTCGGCACCACCATCGAAGTTGCCGAACTTTTCTTCAACACGCCCGCGCGGCGCAAATTTCTCAAATCGGAAAACACCGAATACGCTCATTGCGCCACTATGCTGGAACGCTTGGCTTTGGCACATCCGCATATCGCATTCTCACTCAAGCGTGACAGTAAAACCATCTTCCACTATCCGAGTCAAAACCTGAACCAGCGTATCGCCGCCATTGTCGGCGATGATTTTCAGGCGGCTTCGCTGGAAATCGACAGCGGCAACAGCACATTGCGTTTATACGGCTCGATTGCCAAACCGACCTTTGCCAAGGGCAAAACCGACAAACAATATTGCTTCGTCAACCACCGCTTTGTCAAAGACAAAGTCGTTATGCATGCGGTGAAACAAGCTTACCGTGATGTGCTGCATAATGCGCTGACACCGGCTTTTGTATTGTTTCTGGATTTGCCACCGGAAGCAGTGGATGTCAACGTGCATCCGACCAAAACCGAAATCCGTTTCCGCGACAGCCGGCAGGTTCATCAATTAGTGTTCCACACGCTCAACAAAGCCTTGGCCAACACCCGCGCCGACCAAACGGAAAGTGTGACCAACGCAGGCGGTATTCTGCACGATATGCTCGGTGCAAACAGGCCGTCTGAACAGCAGAACGGTAACGGTATCGGCAAGGCATTGCCTGAAAGCCTGAATCATTCTGAAAAGCAAGTTATGAACGGAAATTATACCGATATTGTACGCTCGAATGTTTCAGACGGCCCCGGTCATTTCCCAGGCAAAACCGCACCTATGCCCTATCATGCCACAAGCACACCGCAGCAGCGTTCCTTATCCTTGCGCGAAAGCCAGGCCGCGATGAACACCTACGCTGAATTGTTCAGACCCACAGATCCCGACGGCGACATCGAGCTGGCACAATTTGAGCAGGCCCGTTTCGGCAACGCTGCCGACATCGGCTACCCACTTGCTACACCAACGCAAAACCACCTTTCAGACGGCCTGTCCCGCACTGAAACGCCACCGCTGGGCTTTGCCATCGCCCAATTACTGGGTATTTACATTCTGGCCCAAGCCGAAGACAGCTTACTGCTGGTCGATATGCACGCCGCCGCCGAACGTGTGAATTACGAAAAAATGAAAAGCCAACGCAATAATTCGGGCAGCCTGCAAAGCCAGAGGCTGCTGATTCCCGTTACCTTTAACGCCAGCCGTGAAGAGTGCGCCACACTCGCCGACCACGCCGGAACATTACAGGCATTCGGTTTGGATATGTCCGACATGGGCGGTAATACCATCGCCGTACGCGCCGTACCGAATATGCTGGGTAAAGCCGATGTCGCCGCACTGGCCAAAGACGTATTGCACGAATTGGCGCAAACCGGCGCGAGCCAAACCATTTCTGCGCAAGAAAACCAAATTCTGGCTACCATGTCGTGCCACGGTTCCGTCCGCGCAGGCCGCCGGCTCACTGTTCCCGAAATGAACGCCCTGTTGCGCGACATGGAAAACACGCCGCGCAGCAACCAATGCAACCATGGCCGCCCGACTTGGGTGAAACTGACTTTGAGAGAATTGGACGCGTTGTTTTTACGCGGGCAGTAATGAATTGATTGTGAATGAAGAAAGGCCGTCTGAAAGCTGCTGCAAATCTTATGCAACATTATTCAGACGGCCTAAAAGGTTAACAATTTCAGCTATTAGACATCAAACCCATGCAGGAAATATGGCACACCGCCGTTCCATTTCACCAAATGGTCGCCTTTACCCAGCAGTTTTTCCGCACCGGTTTCGTCCAAAATAATTTTCGATTCGGTTGATTTCTGAACGCTCAAGGCAATGCGTACCGGCAGATTGCTGCGCAGCGTACCGTCTAAGGTTTGCGCATCGGGGCGTTGGGTCGATAAAACCAGATGAATGCCCGATGCCCGCGCTTTTTCGGGCAGCATCATCAGCTGTTTTTCAATACCGTCATGCTGTTTTTTCAGGTTGGCCAATTCATCGACCACAATTACGCGGTAACGCGGTCTATCCAAATCGGGCAGTTGCTCAAGTTTCTGTACGCCGTGTTTTTTCATCAAGGCGTAACGCCGTTCTGATTCTTCTACTGATTCAATCAGAAATTGATACATCTCTTCATAATCGTCCAAAATCCGTTCTTCCCACAAATCTTCTTCATTTTCAAAGACCAGATAATCGACTTTTTTCGGGTCAAGAATTGCCACTTCCAGCTTGTCTTGCCCTTTGCACAAATCAAACAGGCTGCGCAGCAAGGTGCGGACAAATACCGACTTGCCCGAACCGGTCGTGCCGCCGATTAAGATATGCGGCGCGGCGGCCAAATCGGTAAAACGCGCCTTTCCGTATTCATCCACGCCCAAACACAGCGGCAGGATAAAATCTTCCTGATAAGACTGCATCGCTTCGGCAAATTTCTGCACACCGAGTTTCTGCCATTGCTGCTCAGGCCGCAACAACTTCACATCATAGGCATGACTTTCGTTGTTGTAGCACGGCACAATATGCAGTGCGGTTTCCTTAATGCCCAATTCGGAACACAAACCCTGATGGTATTTATCTAAATCAACATATTTCGCCAGCCGCATCCGGTAAATATCGTAACGTGCACCCTGATGGGTAAATTTCAGCTCCGCCAACGGAATATTCAAACGTTGGAACGCACCGCGCAACCGTTGTTCCTGATGTTCAGACAGCATCGCCTCATCTGCACTCAGGCCGTCTGGAAGCACATTGCCCTTACCCGCATTCTTCACTGCCAAATCAGTCAATTCGTTCAAAAACGCCTGCCGCGCTTCCAAATCCGAATCGGGTTTAAAGCGTTTGCATCCTTCCCAGAGCCTATCCAACTCCACCGCGCCGGTGTGCCATAAAGAAGCAATCAGCGTGTATAAATCGTCTTTGGTGACGGCTTTATCAGGATGGTGTTTAAACAAAATATCGCTCAGCAACACCAACCACAAACGTGAGTAGCCTGGAAAACAAATTTCAAAAGACGGGATTTCCGTACCGCGTGCATCAGGTGCTTTATAGAGTTTGTGCGGACTTTCGGCAAACCCTTTGGCAAAACAATAGCCGATACAGAGCATTGCCCAATCGAAATTATTATCCAACGGCGGCAATGCGCCTGCTGCTGTCAGCTTGTTGCGGATATTTTTGGCTTCCGAACTGGAAATTACCCGCTTGTCGCCCATCAACTTGTGGAAATAATCGGTATCCCACAGTTTGTTGTCATCCAACTGATACATTGTTTTCCCCTTATTCAAAGTAAACGTCAGCGTGAACCCGCGAACAGGCACCTGCACTCTCAAGCGATTCTGCTTCAACCAGGTAAGTACGGCTGATATGCGGCTCTAAGCGGCGGTACACTTCAGGCGTGATTTCGGTATCTTGCGACAACACCACCACCTGTTGTTGCAAGCAGCTCCAGTGATTGAACAAGCCTTCGCGATGTCCTTCGTCCAAACGAGCCAGCGGTGTATCAATCACAAACGGTGCGTTATACCGCGTTACCTCGGCCAAGGCCGACACCAGCGACATAATCAGAATCTGCATCTGGCCTGCCGACAAATCAACGTGCGATTCATAACCGTCACGCCCGAACAAACCCATTCTGCCGCCTGCATCAATACGGATTTTGTCAATCCGCTCATCGTGGGCAATCGTACGATTGATGCGCGTTGCCGCTTCACCGACCTCGTTGACTTTTTGTTTCAACAGCTCTTCCACCAAACGGATAATGACCTTATCCACCATTCCGGCACGTTTGGATTTCAACATCAGCGGATTGCTGTTGCTGATTTGATCCTGCCGGTCTGACACTTCTTTTTGCAGCCGCTGGTATTTCAATTCCTGCTGCTGCACGCTGTTTTTCAGACTGCCTATTTGCCCTGAATATTTTTCAGTTTTTTCATTGGCTTCCTGCAATCTGTTGACCAATTCATCTTTATTCGTCCCTTTCAGCAGCTCAATTTCTGCCGCCACCTGTTTGCGCTCGGTCTCGCGCTTTTCCATTTCAGCCAGCAGATTGCCGAGCAGCTGTTGCGGCATACCGCTCAGGCGGCCGATTTCGTTGCGGATTTCGGCATGGGCATTGACCGACAGATAATTATGCTCTACCGTTTCGGCGCAATCTTTAGGCAGCGGGTAAAACAGTTCTTCCCAGCAGTCTTTGACCGCTTCTTCCAATAACGGCTGCTTTAAAATCATATTGGCCATCTGCCCCAACGCCTGATTGACTTTTTCGCTGCTGACAAAAGCAGTCCAAAAATCATCGACTTTTTCGGCAATCTGATTCTTACCGGCCTCGTGGTGTAAACGGTTTTGCTCTTTTGCCAACTGCTCCTGCAATTCTTTCAGACGGCCTCTGGGCAGAAACGCCAACGGCATGGCTTTTACTGCGGATTTAACCTTATTTTCAAACTCAGCCATTTCTTTTTCCAGCTTTTCGCGCTGGCGCAATAAATCTTCCGATGTGCGGATGTCGCCGCCGCCGAGCTGCACCATCAGGCCGTCCCGCTCCTGCGTCCATGTTTCCCACTGGCTTTGTACCTCGGCAAGTTTCTCCTGTATCTCATGCAAATCCGCTTCGGCAGAAGCCAACTCCCTTTCCGCTTTTTCCAAGTCTTCCTGCATTTTGCGGCTGGCATTTTCCGAAATACATTTTTTGCGGTAATCGCCCAAACTGATACGCAGCTTTTCCAACAAGGTAACGCCCAACAAACCTTTCAGCGCAGTATTCAGCCATAAACCCGTGCCACTTTGTTGTGCCGTCTGAACGATTTTTTCGCCGTCAAAAAAGAAAAACGGCGCGTAATCGATGGGCACGGCAAAAGCATTCAGATATTGCCCGACCAAATCTTCATCAATCACATCGTAATAACCGTTTTTGCTGATTTCAATATGCACTTCGTTTTCATACGGCTTCAGCTTACGGTCATAATCAAAATGCCATTTTCGGCGCACCCGCAAACCTCGCTCGCTATCGCGGTAATGCTGGCGGATTTCAACTTCCAATTCCATCACATACTGGCCGTATTTGATTTCGGCATGATGGTGCAAGGCTGATTTCAAAAATTCGGCATAGCCGCTTTCCTTGGTATTCAGCCCTGCCCGCTGCAAATGGCTGACCGCGTCTTTATCGTAAAGACACAGATACAGGGCTTCGAGTAAAGTGGTTTTACCATGGCCGTTTTGCGCGCCGATTAAAACGATATTTCTGCCGTTTTCAGGCTTGGGAAAACTGAAAAACGCTTGGTCGTAAGATTTGAAATTCCGTAACCGGATTGAGTGAATCCACATAAGTTATTTCCAATATTTATCATTATTAAAAATGCCGTCAAACACCTCGGTCATGCCACGCCTGCGGATACGCTCCTGCTGCTCGCGTTCCCACGCCACCAGTTCGGCCAAAACATCCACCGACACCCCCTGTTCGGCGGCGATTTCCGCCATCAGCTTCTGCGCCTTGGTATCCTGCCACAGCAGCAAATCGGCTACTTCGTCTTGTATGTCATTATTCATGCTTTTTTCCTTGTGTAAGTCTGAATCAGGTCTTCTGCCCAAATCCGTTTGATTAATTCGATTTCTTCTTCACTGATCAATTCATCGCCATAGGCCGTCTGAACGTCCAGCAGTTTCTGCAAAATCATCTGTCGCGCTTCAACCGTAAACGGACCTGGGATGTGTTTGCCGCCTTTGATGGTAATCGTGCCGTTGCGCCGCTCGGCCTGCCGGTATTCTGGTTTATTGCGGATTTCCACCAGCCAGTCACGAAAATCAATCAGCGGCTGGTATTCGGTTTTGCCGACATCGACAAAGCCCTGCAAGCTCTTATCCTTATTGACTACGGTACATGTCCAGCAGCCGAAACGGCTGGAATTGGTGCCGCAACCGGGGGCTTCGTCTTGCGACAATACAATCGGGCATTCTCCACCGGCGGCTTCGCGGTAGAGTTTGATTAAATTGTCGTGCGTACCGCCCCACGGCGGATTGTGGCTCGCTAAAAATTCCCACACATCATCGGTGGTCAAATCGACAATCGGCCGGTACACAAAGGCATTGGCCAAACTGCCGTGCGGGGTCAGGTTGGAATCGGCAATGTTTTGATGGCTTTCAATGCTGGCTTTACGGGCAGAGGATTCGTCTTTGCGTACGCCCAAAATAATGATGGCTGCGCCGTTTTCATTGACTTTTTGCAGAATAAAGCCACTGGTCGGCTGGATTTTCAGACGGTCGGTACACCAGCGCATACTGCGGTTGGGCGACGGGTAACCTTTGCCGATGAGTAATGTCCAAAAGGTTTCATTTAATTTAGGTACAGTCACTTTGCCACTGACGGGCAGCTTGTAAATTTCGGCAGCTTTTAAAATCTTAGCCAGTGTGTTACGCATGTGTTTGACTACCAACGGGCTTTCAACCAAGGTATCGTTTGATACAAAGTGCACCTGCCGTTTACGCATTGACGGCGGCAGTTCGAACAAGGCTTCAAATACCAAATGGGCAACTAAAGTACTATCTTTACCGCCGGAAAAAGTAACTACCCAAGGGTATTGTTGGGCTCCACTCAGGTATTCTTCAATAATGCCTTGGCGTATGGTGTCGGTTGGATTTTCGGTATGAATGGGAATGGCGGTCATAATATCTGATTGCATTATATTTTCTTATTTGAACCTAAAATAAGTTCAAGTTACATTGAACCTAAAATCGGAGCAATGGGAAATTTACGCCAATCCGTCCATTCGACCGAACACACTTGTCTGCGCCATCTCTTTGCCCATCGCCGCTTGGAGCTGGGTTTGACACAGCGTGCGTTGGCAAAACGGTTGGGGGTGGTATCGTCTTTTGTCGGCAAAGTGGAAACGGGTGACCGGCGTTTGGATGTGTTTGAGTTTGTGCAGTATTGCAATGGTTTGGAATGGGAAGCTCCCGAGGTATTACGGGAATTGATTGAAAAATGCACCCAACCGCAGGTTTGGTTTTGAATAAAAATAAAAAAATGCCGTCTGAACATTTCAGACGGCATTTTTTCCGTAGCATTATTCGTAATAAGTAAACTTCGCCCGTTTCACATTACACAAAATCTCGTAGGCAATCGTACCCGCAGCTTCGGCAACTTCATTAATATTGACGGTATCGCCCCATAACTCGACCTCGCAGCCCAAGCCCTCTTGCGCGGCATCGAGTTCGACCGTCATCATATCCATTGACACGCGGCCGATGACGCGGCTGCGTTTGCCCTCAATGGCAACCGGCGAGCCGGTAGAGGCGCGGCGCGGGTAACCGTCGGCATAACCGCAGGCAATCAGACCGACACGAGTGGATTTGCTGGTATAGAAAGTTGCACCGTAGCCGATGGGCGAATGCGGCTGCAACACGCGCTCGCCAAATACGCGCGAAGTCAGGCGCATCACCGGTTTCAAACGCTCATCCGTGCTGCCAAACGGCGACACGCCGTATAAAGCCAGTCCCACCCTGCCCCAATCACGGTACGCTTCGGGTACGTTCAAAACTGCTGGTGAGTTGGCCAGGCTTTCTTCACCTACCAAGCCTTCGCAACCCAAGTCAAAGGCTTCGACCTGCATTTCAGTCATGCCGTTTTCCGGCTCGTCGGCACAGGCAAAATGACTGAATTTGACGATGTCGGCCACATGTTTGCATTGTCTCAATGCAGTGTAGGCGGCGGCGTAATTATGCGGAAAAAAACCGGCGCGGTGCATACCTGAATCCATTTTCAGCCACACGGTGACCGGATTCCGCCATTCATGATGAACCAAACCTTCCAGCTGCCATTGGTTACCCACAGCAGGCCACAATTTATATTTGTCGATATGGGCATATTCGGCCACATCAAATACGCCTTCCAACAAAACGATCGGGTTGCCGATACCGCTTTCACGCAACTCAACCGCTTCTTCCAAAGCCGCTACGGCAAAACCGTCGGCCAAATCTGCCAAGGCATGGGCGCACCGCACCGCACCGTGACCATAGGCGTTGGCTTTAATGACTGCCAAGAGCTTGTTGCCATGAATGTTTTTAAGGGTTTGGTAGTTGTATCTCAAGTAATCTAAGCGGATTTCGGCTTGTAAGGGGCGCATGTTTAGTCCTTTTAATTGAAGAAGTCCAATCGGGAAAATTCGCAGATAAATCTGATTGGATTTCCCAATCCTGCAGCCTTTTCAGCGGTTCTTCGTGCCGATGGCCGATTTTATTATAGGCTGATTAGGCTGTTTTTCAAACACGATAAAATAAATCAAGGCCGTCTGAAAACGGAATGAAATGTTCAGACGGCCTGACCTTCAAGTATAACGTGACAATCCCAAGTCATCGGTGCAGATTTTGGGAAAATGGCCGCCACCGAATCGGCGGTAATGCGGCCTGAACCAAGTGACATGGCCCAGTCCAAGGCGCCATGGCCCGTGTTGGAGAAGAGATTTTTGTATCTGGTCGCCCAATAACAATAATAAGAGGCTGTCAGGCGTCGTCGGACGCAAACCGCTCCAGAATGCCGCTTTAGCCGTATCGCCGCCTTGCAGATACAAATCCTGCACGACCAATGCCAAAGTTTCGCGCCGCTTTTTCGGCAACGTAATTTTATAACCCGACAATTCCGCCATGCAGCCGACACAGATGCGGTTGTTGAAACGGATGATGGCAACCTTGATAGGTTTCGTCCAAAATGTTGGGAAATGGTACCTCATCGCTGGTGGTAATCGGTATAGTGAGCGAATAAACAATAGGCAGATTCAAGCTTAATTTTACCATCATACCGCATCTAAGAGTTGCCCAAGCAGCATATAAAACTGTTGGCCTCAAAATGCTATCTGTTGGCGATACCGGTGGTAATGGTTTGGCCGCGGTGCTTGACACGCTCAATATTGTGCCAGAATTTACACACCGCGCCTTTGCACGCGCATATAATAGTCAAAGAAATTAAAAAAACAGTACAAATCCGCATAAAGTAAAAGAAAAGGGTATCGATGCAGTCAAGCCGCCAATCCTGACGTATTTTCTTAATCCGAGCCCAATATTTTTCAACAGGGTTAAAGTCAGGACGATAAGG
>NZ_PXYY01000129.1 GCF_003013245.1 Neisseria iguanae | reverse complement strand
TTCTGTGCCCGTTATTTAGTAAAACAGCCATCATTGCCGGAGCAATGCGCCGATGGGGCTTTTCCGGCACATTGAAAACGGAAAGCTTCGATGAAGACGGTGCGCTGCCGGCGGCGGGGCCGGCAACGATCATAAATGATTACATACTGCAATCATGAACGCTTGAGTCTGGACTTAAAAAAGCTGAGCCCTGTTGCCTGCAGAACCCGGCTTGAAAAGGCTGTTTGAGAAACATTCTTAACTTGTCCAAGGGTTGGGGGGGGAAGTTCAGGTTTCAGACGGCCTTAATGAATAGGTTATTGCGCTTTCAGGCGGGCAATTCGGTTATCTAAAGATGGATGGGTGCTTAATAGCGAATCTTTGGTGTCGCTGGAAATTCCCATAGCGTTCATTTCGCGCGGTAAATCGTTTCCTGCACCTTTCAAACGTTGCAGGGCGGCAATCATTTTAGGCGCCCCGACCAATTTCGCGGCACCGGCATCGGCGCGGTATTCGCGTTGGCGGCTGAACCACATCACGATGATGCTTGCCAAGAAACCGAAGACAATTTGCAACACCATGCTGACCATGAAATACATGCCGTTGGAAGTGCTGCCGTCTTCATTGCGGGCAACCATGCCGGAAACGATGCGGGCGAAGAATACGACAAAGGTATTAACTACCCCTTGAATCAAGGTCAGCGTCACCATGTCGCCGTTGCCGACGTGTGCCATTTCGTGCGCTAACACGGCTTCGATTTCATCGCGGGTCATATGGTCGAGCAGGCCGGTAGATACTGCTACTAAGGAATTGTTTTTGCTGGCGCCGGTGGCAAATGCGTTTGGTTCCGGCGAATGGTAAATGGCCACTTCCGGCGTTTTCAAATTCCATTGACGCGCTTGGGCTTCAACTGTGGACAGCAGCCAAGCTTCCTCTCCGCTGCGTGGCTGGGTAATCACTTCCGCGCCTACTGAACGTTTGGCCATGGTTTTGGAAAGTAGCAGGGAAATAATCGAGCCGCTGAAGCCGACAACGGCAGAGTAAATCAACAGGCTACCGACTTCGTCGGTGCTGTTGATGCCTAAAACGGCCAATACGATGCGGATAACGATCAAAACGGCAATATTGGTTGCAAGAAACAGGAAAATGCGTTTCACCGGATGATTCCTTTTATGTTGGTGTGTGGTTGTTTTTATACTGCTTTGAGATGGGGCAGATTTGATGGTATTGTCTCAAAAAGGCTGATTTTAGGGAATAAGCTTTTAAGCAAAGGTATGCAAATCTGAAGGCCGGTCTCTGTTGCAAAGCGGCTGAAAATAGGTATTCGTGCAAATTTTAAATGGCTTTGTGAAGCGGTTGGTGCTGGTGGTGTTTGAAGAACAGAAAGGCCGTCTGAAAGTTTCAGACGGCTTTGGTCAGGCCTGAAATATTAAGATTGGCGTTGTTTTTCTGCAATCATTTCACGCAGGGTTTTCTTCGCCGGTTTCATAGGTGCCCGGTTATCCGTCCAGCCCAATTGTTTGCTTGGGGTTAAGGCGCGGAATTTGGTTGCTGCCCAACCGAAGGCGCGGTAGGTTTTTTTGCCGCTGAAAATGCCGTTGGATGTGCGCCATGCTATTTGTTCGCCGAAGGTGTGTGATGCGCCTTGGCCGCGAATCGGATGCGGCACGATTTCTTTTGGCGGACGTTGGGCTTCCACGCGCAAACGCTGCATTTGTTCGGTAATCGGAATGCGTACCGGACATACTTCCACACACGCACCGCACATGGTGCAGGCGGTAGGCAGGTTACTGGTGTTTTCCAAGCCGAGTAAGTGCGGCGACAGGATTTCGCCAATCGGACCCGGATAGGTTGTGCCGTAGGCTGCCCCGCCGATGCGGGTGTACACCGGACAGTGGTTCATACACGCACCGCAGCGGATACATTGCAAAGTGCGGCGCATTTGGTCTTCGGCATAGGCTTGAGTGCGGCCGTTGTCGAGCAGTACCAAATGCATTTCTTGCGGGCTGTCCAGCTCTTCGCTGCGGCGCGGGCCGGTAATCATGTTGAAATAAGTGGTGATGTTTTGGCCGATGGCCGAACGCGGCAGCAGGCCGTAAATTGGTGGCACATCCGATAATTTTGCCACCACTTTTTCAATGCCGGTAATGGCGATATGTACCGGTGGCACGGTAGTCGATAATCGGCCGTTGCCTTCATTTTCTACCAGACACAAGGTGCCGGTTTCGGCTACGGCAAAGTTGACGCCGCTTAAACCGACATCGGCAGTGCGGTAAATGTCACGCAAGGCCATACGGGCAAAGCCGGTGAGCTGGCCAACGTCATCGGTCGGTGGGGTATTTAAGTTTTGGTGGAACAATTTGCTGACTTGCTCTTTAGTTTTGTGGATGGCGGGCATCACGATGTGGGTCGGTTTTTTACCGGCCATCTGAACGATGAATTCACCCAAATCGCTTTCTACTGCACGAATGCCTTTTTTTTCCAAATAATGGTTCAGCTCGATTTCTTCGCTGACCATGGGTTTACCTTTGACCATCAGTTTGCCGTTGTGGGCGGTGATGATGTTGTGGATGACGGCCCAGGCTTCATCAGGGGTTTCCGCCCAGTGTACTTTTACGCCCAAGCGGGTCAGATTTGCTTCGAGCTGCTCCAGCAAATCAGGCAGGCGTGAGAGCGAGCGTTGGCGGATGCGCTCGCACAAATCGCGTAAGGTTTGCAATTCTTCTTCGTCCGATAACACGGCTTTACGCTTGGTCATCAGCATGTCCATGGCGGTACGCAGGCTTTTGCGCAAAGGTTTGTCTTGCAGCGAAATGGCCGTGTTTTGTTTGAAGGTTTCTGGTTTCATATGGAATCGGATGGTTTGTGTGTTCATACGGTTTCCTCCAAATCGGCAGGTGAAATGAGGTCGGGCAGAATCGCCATCACGACCAAATTGCGGGGGCCGTGTGCGCCGTAGGCCAGCGTTAATTGGATGTCGGCGGTTTTGGAGGGGCCGGAGATGAGGATTACGTTGGTCGGTATACCGTTTCCAACCAAATTTTCGCCTTCAATGGCATGGTGGAATTCATCATACATTTTGTTGGTGTCAAACAGGCAGAAATGCACAGGCGGCACCAAGCTCAGGCTGCGAGGTTGTCCGGGGCTGGATTCTAACATGATGGTGCCGGTGCGGGCGATGCCGCATTTCGAGCCGCTGAAGCCGGCATCGACTTGCAGGAAAAACTCGTCTTTCCAGTCTTCGATTTTACGGTCGAACGGCAGGGTTTCGATATTATTGCCTTCTAATGCGGCTTGGGCTTTGAGGCCGTCTGAGGTTTGCAGTGGCAATAAGATGTTTTTTTAAGCCTTTTTCTTCGGCAGCTTGACGGAACACTTGCGGCCAGTTGTTTTGGTTGGCCCAGTAAATCTCGGTTTTGACCGCACGCATGGTTGCTGCCCAGTGTTTCAGGCGGGCAGTTTTGTTTTCCCAAGTCATTTCGTTTTGACGGTAGTAATCAGATGTGTCGGGTTCAACCATCGGGTAGGCATCGGCTTTTCTCAGCTTGGCCAAAATATTGTCGCGCGCGCTCATGCTTTGCCTCCTGTGCGTTCCAATAAGAAGGTGGCAATGTGTTTCGGTGCCGGCATATCCGGCTCGCTTTTGGCGATTTTGCTGCCGATATTCATCATACAGCCGAAGTCGGCACTGATGATTTCAGTGGCTTGGGTTTCTTTCAGCGCGGCTACTTTGTCACTAACCATTGCACCGGAAATGTCGGGGTGTTTGACGGAGAATGTGCCGCCGAAGCCGCAGCATTCGTTTTCGTGATCGTGTACGATGCGTTCGACATTTTCCATACCGTCAATCAATTGTCAGCCTGAAAGATGAACATTCATTTCATGGCGTGCTGCGCAAGAGGTATGAACGGCCACTTTCACCGGTGTACCTTTGTCTTTAGGGTGATAGCCGATGGCCAGCAGGAAATGGGTGAATTCAATCACGCGCCCGGCAATATCTTTGGCTTTGGTTTCGTAGGGTGTCTCTTTAAATAAGGTCGGCCAGTGGTGTTTCATCATGCCACCGCAAGAGCCTGACGGTACGACAATCGGCCAGTTTTCAGGAAACAGATCCAATTGGGCTTTGGCAACATCAAATGCTTCTTGCGGATGGCCTGAAGAATAGGCCGGCTGGCCGCAGCAGCTTTGATCCATCGGGAAGTGGGTGCGGATGCCTTGTTGTTGGATTAAGGTCATAGCGTCCATGCCAGCTTCAGGCATGAAGATGTCGAGTACGCAGGTGCCGAAGAAATAGGCGTCGGTCGGTATGCTGTCGAAACGGATAATAGGGGTAGGGTTTTCTACGTTCATTTTGGGTAAAGGTTTCTTTAATTGTCATAGGTCAAGAATCACGTTGTACTTTAAGTAATTCCATGTAATAAGTTGAATTTTTCAAAACAAATTTGCAAATAGATGACTGAAAGCTAAAGTCCCTATATTTTCTGATATTTTATATTTTAGTAATCATTCTCATTAAATTTTAATCTTATACTGTTTATATATTAATAAATAATAATTTTCAGATGGCATCTGACCGTTTGAAAATGTTTTACAGGAATTGAAAGCAATTTTCAGTCTGGTCGCATCCGGCTGAACAAAAAATAGCATGTGTCAAAGCCCCAAGGCGTCTGAAAGCGACGCGTCCGTGATTCTTTCTACTGTTTGGGCATAACTGTGCATAACGGTTTCAGGACGGTTTTCGAATGCGTCGGAATAATCACGGATGCTGTCGGCCAACCGCTTTTGATTGTCTTTGACTGCCGGTACGCAATCGGCTTTTTTCCGATGATTTTGGTTGCAATATCCGTAACGATACTGCCGCCGGGCATCGGTTTTTCCGGCAGTTCGGGAATAGCTGTTTTTTCATTGGGTTTGTCTGCAACATTTCTCTGGCAAATGCGCTGACGGTTGAATAGGCTTTTAACTGCTGCCGCCGTTCTTACGCAGGGTTTTGCCGTCAAATACAGGGGTT
>NZ_PXYY01000128.1 GCF_003013245.1 Neisseria iguanae | reverse complement strand
CATTAACGGGATGGAAAACTTTTGAGACCGGGCAAAGCGCATGCTACGGAAATAGAATGGAATTGACCGGAAATCTTTTCCATTATTCCGGAAAGAATGCGGGTTTCGTTTTAACTTTGGCGCACCAAAAGGGCAGCTTAAAATTTTTCTCATTATTTCTTCCTTAAAGTTAAATCGTGCGCCATTTTAACCTTACCAACCAAAGATTAAAAATATATTTTAAGCAATTTAATGGAATTTATTTTAAATATTTAAAATATTATTTGTCCAATTCTGTAGATTATTTCAATTAATTTTACAGTATGACTGAATTTCTAACGCCTTGCACTTTTTACTAACATTACTCACATCATTCAAATGCCGTCTGAAACCTTTCAAACAACTGTCGACAACCATTGTGGCAAATCTGCCTTGCGTTTGCATACCGTATTCAAACGTTGCTGCCCGTCTTTATCAAACACTAAATCCACTCCGCTTTGCAGGCGCAGAATGACGTTGGCGGGGTCTTCGACTTTAAAAAAGTCAATATGGTGGCAGATTAACTGGCTCAGCACGAAATTTAAATTCAGCTTCTCCGGCCGGCTAAAAATCCACGGATACAACAAAATCGAGCGGCCGCCGTCTATGCTGCCGAAAGGCAAATGCTCCAAACAGATTTGGTTCAAAATACCATCTGAAAAATGAAATTCGATGTTGCCGTAAAGCCAAATGTTCAAGCCCTGCTTTACCACCAAACCTTGCGATGTACAGTCCGGATCGGGAAACATCTGTAAAATCTGCTCGTCGCTCTGGCCGATTTCAATATAATCGAAGCGGCCGGTTTTCAAGAATTCATGCATATTGACGGCAATCGGGAAATTGAATTTCATGGCACACTCCATCGGTGAAACTGAATGGTCTTTATCTTAAATTAAAACAAGAATGAAATCTATTCTTATTTGAAGGGTAAATAAAAAGGCCGTCTGAAAATTTATTTTTTTTCAGACAGCCTTAATGATTGCCTTATCTCAACTAATTGTTGATTAAGCTTGTTTTATTCAAATGCCAAACGATCGCCGTCGGCCGTAACGTTAATCACGCTCTCCGGTGCATAGTAGCCGGACAGCAAGGCTTTTGCCAGCGGGTTTTCAATCTCAGCTTGAATCGCGCGTTTCAGCGGACGTGCACCATATACGGGATCAAAACCGGCTTCGGCGATAATGTCTAAAGCAGCGTCAGATACGCGCAAGTGTAAGTCTTGCGCCGCCAAACGTTTCTCCAAACCGCGCAACTGGATTTTGGCAATGCTGCGAATGTGCTCTTGAGCCAAACCGTGGAACACGACCACTTCGTCAATGCGGTTAATCAGCTCAGGGCGGAAATGCGCTTTCACGTCTTCCATTACCACTTCTTTGAGCGCATCGTAATCAGCGGTGCCCATTTGCTGAATGTGTTGGCTGCCGATGTTGGAAGTCATCACCACCACGGTGTTTTTGAAGTCCACCGTACGGCCTTGACCATCGGTCAGACGGCCGTCGTCCAAGACTTGCAGTAAGATGTTGAACACATCGGGATGCGCTTTTTCCACTTCATCCAGCAAAATCACGCTGTAAGGCTTGCGACGTACCTGCTCGGTAAGATAGCCGCCTTCTTCGTAACCGACATAGCCCGGAGGCGCACCGATTAAGCGGGCAATACTGTGTTTTTCCATGTATTCCGACATATCGATGCGGATTAAATGGGCTTCGCTGTCAAACAGGAATCCGGCCAGCGTTTTGCATAATTCGGTTTTGCCCACGCCGGTCGGGCCTAAGAACAAGAAGCTGCCGTATGGTTTGTTCGGGTCAGCCAAACCGCTGCGGCTGCGGCGGATGGCATCGGCCACGGCACGCACAGCTTCATCTTGACCCACCACGCGCTGATGCAGCACGTCTTCCATCTTCAGCAATTTCTCGCGTTCGCCTTCCATCATTTTCGCCACCGGAATGCCGGTCATGCGCGACACGATTTCGGCCACTTCGTCCGCACCCACTTCAGTGCGGAAAAGCATGTTGGCTTTTTTGTTTTCCGTACTGCTCTCGGCGGCAGCCAATTGCCCGCTCAATTTCGGCAGTTCCCCGTATTCCAATTCGGATGCGCGGGCATAATCGCCTTGGCGTTTGGCCTGCTCGATTTTCACTTTCAAATCATCGATTTGCTTTTTGATATCGGCCGAGCTAGACGATGCGGCTTTTTCGGCTTTCCAGATTTCATCCAAATCGGCGTATTCTTTTTGTAAACCGTCGATTTCTTCGTCAATCAGTTCCAAGCGTTTTTTACTGGCTTCGTCACTTTCTTTTTCGACGTGCATTTTTTCCATTTTCAATTGGATAATGCGACGGTCGAGTTTGTCCATCTGCTCGGGCTTAGAATCCAATTCCATTTTGATGCGGCTGGCAGCTTCGTCAATCAAATCAATGGCTTTATCCGGTAGGAAACGGTCAGTAATGTAGCGGTCGCTTAATTCGGCCGCGGCCACAATCGCCGGATCGGTAATATCGATGCCGTGGTGGATTTCGTAACGTTCCTGCAAACCGCGCAAGATGGCGATGGTGTCTTCCACGCTCGGTTCGCCGACCAAGACTTTTTGGAAACGGCGCTCCAGTGCGGCATCTTTTTCAATGTATTGGCGGTATTCGTCCAAAGTGGTCGCGCCGATACAGTGTAATTCGCCGCGTGCCAAGGCCGGTTTCAACATATTGCCGGCATCCATCGCGCCGTCGGTTTTGCCAGCGCCGACCAAAGTGTGGATTTCATCAATAAAAATCAATGTGTTGCCATCATCTTTAGCCAAGTCGTTCAACACTGCCTTCAAGCGTTCTTCAAATTCGCCCCGGTATTTGGCACCGGCAATCAAAGCCGCCAAATCCAACACCAGCAGGCGTTTGCCGCGTAAAGATTCCGGCACTTCGCCATTGACGATGCGCTGCGCCAAACCTTCTACAATCGCGGTTTTACCCACGCCCGGTTCGCCAATCAATACCGGATTGTTTTTGGTGCGGCGTTGCAATACCTGAATCGCACGGCGGATTTCGTCGTCACGGCCAATCACTGGGTCGAGCTTGCCTTCGCGGGCGCGCCGAGTTAAATCAGTAGTGTATTTTTTCAAGGCTTCGCGTTGGTCTTCTGCGTTAGCATCGTTTACGGCTTGGCCGCCGCGCACGGCATCAATCGCCGCATTGATATTTTGCTCGGTCGCGCCAGCTTTTTTCAACACTTTGCCTGCAGCATCATTTTGCTGCACAAGAGCCAACAAAAACAATTCGCTGGCAATGTAGGCATCGCCGCGCTTCGTTGCGGCTTTGTCCATCAGGTTCAACACCGCCTGCAATTCACGGCTCGGCAAAATCTCGCCGCCATTGCCCGATACTTTCGGTAACCCGTTTAACAAAGCGTGTAATTCAGTTTTCACCTGCACCACGTTCACACCGGCATGCGCCAGTAAAGCCGCCGCGCCACTGTTTGGGTCGTCTAACAAAGCTTTTAAAACATGGTCGGCTTCCAAATAGCTGTTATCTGCCGCTAAGGCTAAGCTTTGGCCTTCCTGCAGGGCTTGTTGGAATTTCGCGGTAAGTTTGTCGAATCTCATCTTTTGCTTCCTTTTCATAGAAATATTCTGTTAACCCAAATATAAAGCCATCTGTGGATAACTCAATAAGGAAAAGAATATTTTTTACTGATTTTCTTATATCATATTGTTTTTAATTATTATTAATTGTGCATAACTTTCTAAAATACCTTAAATCAAAGCCAATAAGGCCGTCTGAAAAAATCAGGGCAATCAGGTATAATACAGCCCTAATCTTTTTCAGACGGCCTTTTTATTCTGAAGCCGAAAACAGGAACCAACCATGAGCAAAAAACGTGTTCTCACCGGTGTCACCACCACCGGCATTCCCCACTTGGGCAACTATGTCGGCGCCATCCGCCCCGCCATCCGCGCCGCACAAGCCGATGATACCAAGTCTTTTCTGTTTCTCGCCGATTACCACGGCATCATCAAATGCCACGATCCGGTCATGATTCATGAATCGACCCAAGCCGTAGCGGCAACATGGCTTTCATGCGGACTCGACCCTGAGCGCACCACGTTTTACCGCCAAAGCGACATTCCGGAAATCATGGAGCTGAATTGGATTTTGACCTGCATCACCGCCAAAGGCTTGATGAACCGTGCCCATGCGTATAAAGCCGCCGTACAGGACAACCTCAATAACGGCCAAGAAGACCAAGACCATCAAATCGAAATGGGCTTATACAGCTACCCGATTCTGATGACTGCCGATATTTTGATGTTTAAGGCCAACGAAGTGCCCGTAGGCCGCGACCAAATCCAACACGTTGAAATGGCTCGCGACATTGCCGGCCGCTTCAACCACCGCTTTAAAAAAGTGTTTACCCTGCCCGAAGTCAAAATTGATGAAAAGGTCGAATTGCTGGTCGGTTTAGATGGCCGCAAAATGTCGAAATCCTACGGTAACACCATTCCACTGTGGGAAAACGACAAAAAAACCCAAAAATCGGTCAACAAAATCATCACCAATCTGAAAGAACCGGGCGAACCAAAACAGCCGGACGAAAGCCCGTTGTTTGAAATCTACAAAGCCTTCGCCACACCGTCTGAAACCGCCGAATTCACCCAAATGCTCGCCGAAGGCTTGGCTTGGGGCGAAGCGAAAAAACTGTTGGCTACCAAAATCAACACCGAATTATCCGAACCCCGCGAGCGCTACGCCGCCCTTACCGCCAATCCCGCCCAAATCGAAGAAATTTTGCAGGCGGGTGCCGCCAAAGCCCGCAAAGAAGCGCGTGTGTTGCTGGACGAAGTGCGCGATGCTGTGGGTATTCGTGCATTGAAATAAAGGTTTGAAAATGAGAAAGATAGTGTATTGCGCCGTCAAATAGATTTACATTTCTTAATATTGTAAAAAGGCGCACCCTGATTTATTCAGGGCGTTTTGTTTAATATTAAACAGATTTCTGTTTTTGTTTTCTATTTATTTTTCAGTAAATTAAAAATCTATAGGGAATTGGCCATTAACTTTTTATTTATACCTTT
>NZ_PXYY01000127.1 GCF_003013245.1 Neisseria iguanae | reverse complement strand
CGGTCTGACTTTACAATATTTGGCTAAATCAGCTTGCGATTTTTTCAAATCGGTAAGGCGTTGTTTAATTCGGTCGGCGAGTGTATTCATGTGGCTATTATCGCTGTCAATTATTTTCCTTTGGGAAGCTCGAATGATCTGCTTTCTAACCTGTTTTGGTGGAGCGAAGTCGCCGAAAAAGACCCGAAACGCTGCGGCTGGATTTATAAAACCGCCGCCGACTTGAACGAAAAAGTCGGTCTGGCACGGCGCGGCTACGAGAAAGCGCGTAAATTCCTGTCTGAAAAAGGCATCATCCAATACAAACGCGCCGGTGTGTTCTGCAAGATGCACTGGCAAATCAACAAAGAACAGCTGCTTCTTCCCTGAAAAATTCTCTTTTTAAATCTTATGCTTGTACATTTTGTACAAAGTAGTTTGCACAAATAGGACAATCCAGTTTACGCATTCCCTACACGCTCTATACAGAGACCACGCGCAAAGACCACTCTCATAGAGTATTAGTGGCTGCGCCTGATTAAATTTTATACAAATGCTTTTTTGTATTGGAAATAGACGCTTACGGTAATTTTTCAGGGAGGATATATACGGATTTTGTGGATAAATAAATAGGAGAATGAGAAGATATTGCTTGATTTTAATAACGGGTTTCGTTATTACTAAAAAATATAGTTTTGATTTATATGGAGAAAAAACATGAATCAGACAAATACAGCCGTACCTACCGGCTCTATCCGACGTTCCCTATATTGTCGGAGAGCCTTTAGAACAACTGCCTGACGGCGATTGGCTGGTTAATATCGAAGTGCTGGAAAGCGGCGAGCAAACCCAATATAAACTGTCCCATATCATTCAAGACCCGAAAGCCATCTGATGTACGCATTTCTTTTGATTTAGTCGTTTCCGACACCGTGCAAAACCACCCTAAAGGGGTTTCTCGAGCCTATGCAGCATTGGCATTACTTTGCGTAGATTTGGTTTCCACCATGTTCAAGGCAGCTTGTACACCTGTCAAAACGAGAATTTGTCAAACCTGTTTGATGCCATCAATGCCTTGAAAGCTCTAGATTGGTTTCCTGCTTCTGTCAGGGATATTCGCGCATTCCGCATTGAGCAACGGTCTGATTTTACTAAATCTATGAGATATTGAATTAATGAATAAATTTTCATAAGGGTTGATGATGGAAAACAAAATGCGTTTGATTCATCCGGGAGAGATTTTGCTAGAAGAATGGTTAAAACCTTTAGAAATTAGCCAATATGCACTGGCCAAAACCATTGATGTGCCGCCACGTCGTATTAATGAAATCGTACTTGGCAAACGGGGTATCAGTGCTGATACCGCTCTTCGTCTGGCAATTTTTTTTAATACTGATGCACAAAGCTGGCTGAATATGCAAAATCACTATGATATACGGCAAGCAGAAATTACTATTACTGAAAAGTTAAAACAAATACACCCGTATTCCGCCAGTTAATTACTTGGAAAATATCATGAAAAATCATACAGATGGATATTTGCTTAAAAAAGCGGAAGATTCTTGGCGGCATTATCAGGAAACGGGTTTACATGTTACTTTAGAAGAGGCTAATGATTGGATGGGTAAAATCATTGCCAGTGAAGAGACGGGGAGGCTTGAATGCCACAAATGATTTTAACCGAGAATGGCCGGGCAATCGTGGCGATTAAACACCAACGAAAATTTAATTACACTCTGTTAGCCAAGAATTGATAAAGGCCGTCTGAAATATAGACGTCCTTTTTATTAGATGTATTCTTCCGCATCGATTTTTTGCTGCCAATTAAAACCTGTTCCGGAATTCTGGGGGTGATTTTGGCTTTATTGCTCAGTTGCAGGTGCTTTAGTTTCAGGTAAATTTGTTTCATTTTTAACAATCACCGGAGGCGATGCCTTTTCATCAGGCTTAATATGAGACCGTACAAACCGACTTAGGGTAGGTCGACTGACTTTAAGCCCTTTCTTTTCCATCAAATATTGCAATATCTGACCTTCGCTATAGCCATTCTTTTTCAGAGCAACTATATCTTCAATATAGGGAGTAACTTAGAAGTTTTACCTTCCGGCGTAGTATTTTTCATAAAATCGGCAAGATCGCTCATATTCTCTTTCTGAATCAAATTTATATTATATAATGTATCACAATTTAATCATAAACCATCATATAAGTAAAGAATAAATCGCCATTATTGTATAGAGAAACATCATTAAAATACCTATTTGTATTATTTTATAAAGCTAAGATTCATTTAAATTAAATATAATATAAATATGTATCATAATTAAATTATATTTGAAAATTTAAGTATCTTATAAATATGATATATATATATCAAAAAAACATCAAATATTTCCATATTTCAATATTTATTTCCTATCCGCGCGTACTTTGCCTTCAAAAAACAATATATCAAAAGAAATATAAGATATTTCTGTTAGAACGCGACGCGCGCGCAGGATAGGCTTGAGCCGACAAAACGACCCCGTTTTGTGATTCCACCCACAGGCGGAAACGCCGCAAAGCGGCTGTCCCATGAAACAACCATCGGGGGCGGTGGCCCCCGATGGTTGTAAAATATTGTTATTAATTTTGCATAAACGGAGTGAAAAAATAGGACTGAATATGTACGTTTATACCATGTGCGCCAAATTTGTCGGCGACAAACAAACCGATGTAATGCCGAAAACAGACGAAGAGCGCGAGCAGGCAGAGTTAACCGATATTGCCTACTAGCGGAAATTTAACCACCTACACGGGGGGATGTAAAACCTGTATCGGGAAAAAGGCGGTCAGGAAGAAGTATTTAACTGTCAAACCGTCAGGCTTGAGATGGACGACTTAGAGCGACTGAAACAGGCTCTTAAAAATGGCGAGCTGAAACATACGCCCGGTTTCTTCTTTGGAGAGGAAGAAATCTATTCAGGAGACATTCAGGCAACAAACACATTTATCACGACTGCCTGCGATGCCATACAGAACGGCTTAACCGTGTTCTATGACAGTTGACGGTAATCGTTTTTAACCACTTTTCAGACGGGCCTTAGTGCCGTCTGGATTCCCCCCTAATAAAAAAGGTGAACGATATGCGCGAGAAATATAAAGAACCGGTGAAGCTATTACAAGGTTTTGGTGCCAGCTTCAGAACGAGCGATATTTTCAGGGATTTCGTAGAACTATCGGCGATAGCCATCATGAACCAATACGCTTTTGATGCCCATTAGGAAAAATGGGAAAGCCGCTACCACGAAATACGGAAAAAATATCAGGAATGCGATTTTAACCGCTTTCCCGAACTTGTGGCTGTTTTGGTGGAGACAATTCATGTACAAAAGGAACAAGGCTATTTTGTTGATGTACTATCAGTTGTACATGGATTTGAATCTCGGCAACACGGCCAATGGGCAATATTTTGCGCCTTACCACGTTTGCCAATTAATGTCGGCACTGGTCACTCAGGATTTGGGAGAAAAGCTTCAAACCGAAAAATTTGTAACCATTCTGGAGCCAGCCTGCGGAAGCAGTGCGAACCTGATAGCTTTTGCCGAATCTGTGCAATCCCACGGTTACACCTCTGCGAAACACATAGCGGCGGTCGGTGTTGATATTGACGCTTTGTGTGTGTGGATGTGCTACCTGCAATGCCAGCTATACCGCATACCCGCCAAAATCGTGCACGGCAACAGCCTAACGCATGAATTTTGGTCGGCTTGGTGCACTTCCGATTGGGTACACGGCGGCTATACTCAGGCTATGGCTGAAAGAATTTCCGACTCAAAAAAAGAACCGGCCACGGAAGCGGGAACAGGGGCTATCCGGCCGAAGTTACTTACTCTTAAAGAACAGCTAGTTTTGTTTTGACGGTTTCAGGCGGCCATATCTGGCCGTCTGAATAGGCCAACGGAAAAAGGAAAGGACGATGAAATATCATTTTGAATACGAGAGCACGGTTATCGCCTATTTGTTGCTGAGCTGGATGAAGAGACCGTTATTTTTGATGCAGACCGATATATAAACCTGTATCAGGTTTTAAGTGAGCTGATGAAGGTTGATCGTAAATTCGGAAAAGTACAGATAGATGCCACCATACGAAGCGTTAGCGGCTCGTTTGAATTTGCCCTGATGGGTTGCTGTGTTGAAATTCATTGGTATGAGTGCTTGGACGTTACCTCCCAATGGTTTTGGAACAATACGCTGGTTGATTAGCGAAAGCTCAAAAGCATAAGTACGCTTTTTGTTGGTGGTCATCAGCATATTGGTGGTCAGTGATGCGGCAGCAGGCTTGAAAATGATGTTGTTGCCTTTAACGGCAACTTTCCATGCTTCAGAATCGCCTGTACCCAAAGAGGCAGTTTCGCCCTCGAGCCGCTCATCTGCTTCCAACTGCACCAATACTGCCTAGCCAATACGGGCGCGGATATAGACAACATCATGCGGGTTATACATTACCGTCTGAATCCGGCCGTCTTTGGCCGAACCGGTGGGAATAGCCACGGCTGCGGCCAAATCCGGCAGCATGGCTGCAAAAACTAAAAAAGGTAATTTGCTGTTCATCTTCATCACAGTTCCTTTTATGGTGCTGTTTCAGGGTTAATACGGTAGCTGGTTACTTGGAAACCGAGCGGATTAATCCGGCATTCGGTTTCACCCATCGGCTGATCGGCATATTCAAAGCCGATAGTTGCAATCCAGTTCTGTACCGGCAAGGTTTTACTTAAATCGCCGGTAACCGGCATCATGCGTTTTTCAAAACGTACCTGCGCGGTGCAGCGTACCAAAGCCCCGCCCCACCGCATAACGCGTTTTCGACAATTGCTTATTTCTTATCTTCTTCTGTTAATGGGTAACCCCGGTGCGCCTTACGCATAATGCCGTCTGAAAGCCCTTTATGTTGCAGTAACGTTCGGTTGGCTTTGCCGTCATATCCTTTAAACCCTGGTTCCTTCGGCAATATCTTGCAGCAACGGTTCAAAGTGGTTGCACCCGTGTCCGTCTGCAGGACTGATGTGCAGTTTCCCGATATAGCCCTTCACGGCCGGTACGGCTATGCTGTTTGTAGCCGAGTT
>NZ_PXYY01000126.1 GCF_003013245.1 Neisseria iguanae | reverse complement strand
ATAACGGGTTTGCCGGAGGGGTTCGGCATATCAACGGAATGGGGTCATTTTGGGCTTATGCAAAAAACAGGACGGTTAAATTTAACGGCGTATCCGGACGGACATTTTATTGGCACCTGAAAGAAACGGGATTCCGCTTTAATCACAGACATGATAACCTGTATGTAATTTTATTGGAAATGTTACGGAATATGCCTTTGGATTAGATTTGATTCCTGAGCCCCAAAATTAATCTGTTTCAGACGGCCTTAAAGTTTAGAAAATTCCAGTGTTGTTTACACTTTTTGTTGTTGCCGGAAGACTGGGTAAGGATTTTCGAGTGTTACCAAAATGCCGAAAGACATGGAAAACTATAAAGTTATTGATAGCAATAAAAATTTTTAAAACAATCATTTCAGAGAAAATAAAAGCAGTTTCACGTAAAAAGTGCCGGCAATCTGACCTTTCGCAACACCTGATTCAAATGATTTGAAGCTGGATCCAAATCAAGTGTATTATCGTATTTTGGTACAAACCAACAGCAATAGTTTGAAGGATAAAAACGGCAAAGAGATGCCGATTATCCCGGGTATGGTGGCAACGGTGGATGTGAAAACAGGTGAGAAAACCGTATTCCAATACTTGGTTAAACCGATTACCCGCATGAAACAAGCTTTAAGTGAGCGGTGATAGGGAATAATATATAAAAGGCTCTCGGATTCGCCTGCCAACAAGTGCAATAACGGAAATTAATGGTTCGAATATCCTCGAACCGATTACTCGGCGTATCATAAGCAAGCGTTTTTTCGGTCGCGTTTTTCCCGGTTGGTGGTTGGGTTTGCCAACCGCCTTTCCTATTTCTACCCGTCATCAGATTGAAAACCGAAAGCCTGCTGCAGCAATCCGCCGGTGTTTGCCACTAAGCCGAAAGACGGCCGAAGCCGGTTTTGGCGCTCAGCTTTATCGGGCTTATCGGTGGCAAACGGGTTTTTGCGTTTGGTTTGTATGGGGTTTGTCTGCGGGTTTTGCAGTGGTGCGGCGGTGCCGCCTTGCCGACAGGCGGCTATCCGCTGGCGCAGGTGTGTGCGTGAGGCTTTGAAGCGCGCTGCCGGCTGTGCACTTGGTGATAATGGGGTAGGTCCCGGTATTTGAAGTCCGGTGTATATTCGGACAGTAAGAAAACTGAAGAAAACCGCACCTTTTTAGTTGGAAGGGGTGTCCGACTTTTTGAGTGCAGTTCAATGTTTTTCAGACGACCTTTTTGTATGAGGATTTCAGTATATGACTGATTCACTTAAAAATGAACACACGGGTAGGTCGGATGCCCGTATCGGCCCTTAACGCGGAGTAATAATGAAGTTTAAATTATATGTTTCCATCTTGGTGGCCTTGGTATTGGCTGCTTGTGCCCAACCCAATATGCCGCAGCAAACTCACTGGCCGGAAGCCAACAACACAGGCGACTTCACCGCAGCCGGCCGTTTGGCAGTAAAAATAGAGGGTAAAGGTTCGTATGCCAATTTTGACTGGGTGTATCAGAATCAAGTGCAAACCATCAATGTGAATACACCTTTAGGCAACACGGTCGGCCAGTTGTGCCAAGATAAGCAAGGCGTGTTGGCTGTGGACAATAAAGGGCAGGTTTATCATGCGCAAACCGCAACGCAATTAAACCGGCAGTTATTGGGCTTTGAATTGCCAGTGCAATATCTGCATATTTGGGCAAACGGTAAAAGAGTGGCTGATGCGCCGTACCGGCTGCTTTCAGACGGCCGTTTGCAACAATTCGATTGGACCGTCACCCGCACTGCAAATCAGGCAGGGCAGGCGCGCGTATTATTATTGGAAAGCGCAAAATTGAGCGTTCGGTTGGTGTTTGACGAAATGAATACCAACCCGAAGCCGGCTCCGCAACAACAATGCGCCGCACGTGGCTAAGGGGGCCGTATGAACATTCCGCAGCAGATACAAGCATTTTGGGCGCCGGCCAAATTGAACTTGGATTTGCGCATTATCGGACGCAGGGCAGACGGCTACCATGACTTGGAAAGCATTTTTTGCCTGATTGGCTTATACGATACCGTATATTTGGGCTTACGCGAGGACGGTAAGATTGTGTTGCACACCCCTGTCAAAGGCATGACGCAAGAGCAGGATTTGGCATATCGTGCCGCAGCAGCCTTAAAAGTGTATACCCAATCCGGCGGTGGCGTAGATATCTGGCTGGAAAAAAAGATTCCGATAGGTGGCGGATTGGGTGGCGGTAGTTCGGATGCGGCTACGGTTTTGCTGGCTTTAAACCGATTATGGCAATGCGGTTTGGGCAGGCAGGAGTTGATTGATTTGGGCGTTAAATTGGGGGCGGATGTTCCGTTCTTTATCTTCGGACGCAGCGCTTTTGCCCGTGGTGTCGGCGAGAAACTAATCGAAATAGATGTGCCAAAACAATGGTATGTCATTATTAAGCCAGATGTTCATGTGGCAACCGCCAAAATTTTTTCCCATCCCGACTTGACACGTGATTCCAAACCAAGCATAATCCCTGCTTTCCAAGCATTACAGCCGTTTTGCAATGATATGCAGGCGGTGGTATTTCGGGAGTATCCTGAAGTTTGGAAGGCTTATCTTGAGATGTCGAAGCATGGTAGAGCATTGATGACCGGTTCCGGTTCCTGCGTATTTGTTCCATGTGAGTATCAGCAAGAAGCAGAAAAGATATACCAGCAAGTTTCTAAAATATATGAAGCATATTGTGTTGAAGGATTAGATGTTCATCCTTTGTTTCATGTATGAGTGAGATAGTTGGGGAGTCGTCAAGCGGTTAAGACACTGGATTTTGATTCCAGCATGCGAAGGTTCGAATCCTTCCTCCCCAGCCAACACCCTTTATTGGGGAGTCGTCAAGCGGTTAAGACACTGGATTTTGATTCCAGCATGCGAAGGTTCGAATCCTTCCTCCCCAGCCAAATAAAAGCGTGTAAGTTTTCTTACACGCTTTTTTATGTTGTAAATTAATGAATTTATCCGCTAAATCCTTGGGTTTATGCGCTGTTTTGCGTATAATGTTAACCTTGACGTCAAGGTACGAAGCAGAGGAAAGCAGAATGTTTTCTGAGCAATGTTTGAATGCAAAATCAGGTGAAAATGATATGGCTGCATATGATAGTTTGATGGTATTTACCGGTAATGCCAATCCCGATTTAGCCCAACGTGTTGTCAAACACTTGGATATTTCTTTAGGTGAGGCAAATGTAAGCAAATTTTCCGATGGTGAAGTCGCCATTGAATTATTGGAAAATGTACGGGGTCGTGATGTATTCATTTTGCAGCCGACTTGTGCACCAACCAATGACAACCTGATGGAAATTCTGACTATGGCAGATGCATTGAAACGTGCGTCTGCCGGTCGTATTACTGCTGCCATTCCTTATTTCGGTTATGCCCGCCAAGACCGCCGTCCGCGTTCGGTTCGTGTGCCTATTTCGGCAAAGTTGGTTGCCAATATGCTGTATTCGGCCGGTATCGACCGAGTATTAACGGTTGATTTGCATGCCGACCAGATTCAAGGCTTTTTTGATATTCCTGTAGATAATATTTATGCTACACCGGTATTGCTCAATGACATTGCCCAACAGCGCATTGAAAACCTGACCGTGGTCAGCCCTGATATTGGTGGTGTGGTCCGTGCCCGTGCTGTAGCCAAAGCATTGAATGTTGATTTGGCGATTATTGACAAACGCCGTCCTAAAGCCAACGTTGCCGAGGTGATGAACATCATTGGTGACGTCCAAGGCCGCACTTGTTTGATTATCGACGATATGATTGATACGGCCAATACTTTATGTAAAGCCGCCTCTGCACTGAAAGACCGTGGTGCTGAGCGTGTTTTGGCTTATGCAACGCATCCTGTGTTTTCCGGTGCGGCTGTAGAACGTATTTCATCATCTGATATCGATCAGGTGGTGGTAACCGATACTATTCCTTTGTCGGAAGCGGCTAAAAATTGTGACCGCATCCGTCAAGTAACCATTGCCGGCTTATTAGCAGAAACTGTCCGCCGTATCAGTAATGAAGAATCTGTGTCCTATCTTTTCAATGAAGAAGTGACTACAACCTTTGGTGGTATTTTGCTGCCATAACACTCGGTCGTCTTAAGCTGGTCGCGGCTGATGACGATATTTTTAATCTAATTGGAGTATTTTATTATGTCATACGAAATTCAAGCTACTGTTCGCGAAAATAAAGGCACTGGTGCGAGCCGCCGCCTGCGTCGCGAAGGCCAAATCCCTGCTATCTTGTACGGTGAAGATCAAGATGCCGTAGCAATTGCAGTAGACCACAAAACCATGTACTATGCATTGGAAAAAGAATCTTTCCATACAGCATTGATTAAATTGTCTTTGGATGGCAAAACTCAAGACGTGATTGTGCGCGATTTCCAAATTCACCCATTCCGTCAGCAAGTTCAACACATTGACTTCCAAGCAGTTAAAGCGGATCAAAAAATCCGTATCTGCGTACCACTGCATGTGGTGAACGCTGAAAACTCTCAAGCAATCAAATTGCAAGGTGGTCGTGTTTCTTTGTTGAAAACTTCAGTAGAAGTTTACACTTTGCCTGCCAACATTCCTGCATTTTTGGAATTGGATTGTGCTTCTGTTGTGGCCGGCGACATTCTGCATTTATCTGACATCAAATTTCCGGAAGGTGTTGAAAGTGTTTCTCTGAAATGTGGCGAAAATTTGGCCGTTGCTACTGTAACCGGTAAAAAACGCTAATAAATCGAACTAAAAAAAGCCTGAGATCTTTGCAAAACCCTTCCTAAAAAGCTTACTTAAGTTATTAAGTAAGCTTTTTTTGCTGCCAAAAGGCCCCTATATTTTCTATATTTCCCGTCTTCAGAGAGCATTTTCCCCTTTTTAGACAACAGTAGGCACACGAAGCCGGTTGGCAACCTTTAGCAGGTTGACACAAATTGCTTTCAAATGACTTTGCGCTGCGACTTTCAGTAATCCGAAATTCGGCATAAACCTTGATTTCCCAGGCAATATCGCTAAACCGCAGTTCGAAGTGGTTGCACCCGTGTCCGTCTGCAGGACTGATGTGCCGCTTTTCGAGATAACCTTTATCGTCGGTACGGGTGTGTTGTTTGCAGCCGAAGGAGAACTTA
>NZ_PXYY01000125.1 GCF_003013245.1 Neisseria iguanae | reverse complement strand
CCCTTGGGCGGCGCATAACCGTAAGGCCTATGCTGGGCATGCTTGAAACCGCCCTCATCAAGATAAACAATCTTTCGTTTCTGCTCTGTAAAAACAACCGGCCGCTTTAAGAATTCTGCTCTTTTTCCTGCGTTTTCCTGGGGCGTTTGTTGCACTTTTTTATGGGTGATACCGAGTTGTTTCAATGCATAGGAAAGGGACGATTGCGCACAGTTGGCGCGCAAAAACCTTCTACAGCAGATGTCGGTATCGACGACATAAATCTGCAATTGCAGAAAATCAGGCGCCAACGCGCGGATGCTGTCGGCACTGTCGCTTAATCAGTGGATCAGCGTGGTGACAATAACCTGCTGATAGCCTTTTGTTTGATTAAATATTAAAAGGTATTGCGCAATAAATCCTGCGGTAGCGGCGTAGTGGAAACATCGTCGTCTAAATGGTTTTGCCGCCAATCACAATAATCACGGTTGTTAATTTCGATACCATCGGCTAACTGACGCACGCGCCAATCCACATGTAACGGCAAAATCTGCACCAAGCTGTGACGGTCTAACGCTTCGCCCAACGAACCGATTGAAGTTGGACATCAACGAACAGCGGTAAAGCGAATAAGAACTTGGTGTAATATCTCTCTGCATTCACTCAAGCACCTATAAAACATAAATAAATGGTCATAATTTATAATGGGGCTGACGCAGATTAGCCCCAAACACCACACCATTTCCGCAGCATTTCAAGCTGCCCGCGGACGGTACACCAAAGTTAAAGCGGAACCCGCATCCTTTCAAGGGCAGCGGGAAAGGTTTACGGCCAACCTCATTGTATTTGCGCAAGACGCACCTAGCCCGGTTCCAACAATTTCCAATGCCGCCGATAGGGTTTTGACGGTCTGCAAAAAGCTGTGAACGGTTGATGCGCTGCCCGCATCAAGCACGCCACAGCCCCTGTCACTACCGGTATAAACAATGCTGTCAGGTGTTGTTTACTGTTTGATAACCGGAAATAAGGCATCCTTCCCGTTATCCCCCGCAACGGCGGTACCAACCTTTCCTTGCCGCTTTAAGGTGCCGGATACAGCCGTTTTTCCTGCTGCTGCACATCTGCGTTTGCCCTTACGCCGACCGCCGAAATAACCCCCGTCCGGCCCGGTAGAGCCTCTGAAAACCCCGCCGGCTTCCTGCGCCAAATGACAGGCAGCCACTTGGCGGGTTTTACGGTAGGACAACATAGCCCAACCGGGCCGGATACCCAGAATATCAGCGGCTGCACGGGCCATTACTTTCGGTATAAAAAACCGGAGAAGTTTTCTTTGGGGATTATTTGTTAATTTGCAATTGGTTATCTTTATTTTTACAGTCTGACATGACTGCCAATCTGCTTCAGCCCCTTTATAATAAATGATCTTAAATTGCACTATCTATATTTTTTTTATTTATAATAATGGATTTAATTAAATACCATACCTGCTGCGGGTATTTATTCTTTTTCCCAAAGTTTTCAGATGGCCTGATTTTTTTTGCCCCAATCGTTTACAATCAAATCCCAATATTTTCATCGAAAAGAGCACGTTTATGCAGAAAATTACTTTGATTGCCGCCTATGCCGAACACCGCTGTATCGGCATCAGCAACACCATGCCATGGTATTTGCCGGAAGATTTTGCCTTTTTCAAACACTATACCAGCGGCAAACCGGTGGTCATGGGGCGCAAAACATGGGAATCGCTGCCGAAAAAACCATTGCCCGATCGGCGCAACATCGTCATCAGCCGCCAAACAGACTATGCAGCTGAAGGGGCGGAGGTGGCGGCAAGTTTGAGCGAAGCTTTGGCTTTATGTGTTGATGCACCCGAAATCATCATCATGGGCGGCGCGCTGATTTACGCCCAAGCCCTGCCGTTGGCCACTGATTTGCGCCTGACTGAAGTCGCCTTAAACGTGGCGGACGGCGATGCGTTTTTCCCTGAATTTTCTGCCGACGACTGGCTGGAAACCACCCGAGAACACCACACCAGCACGAAAGGCATAGCTTATGCTTTTGTGCATTATCAACACCGATAATGAATTACTTTTCAACCAGGACGGAGATGACCCCTTGTCATACTGCCTCATATTCCTTATTCTATTCTCATTCAAGCTTAATTCATAACTAAGTTGTCTGAAACCTGATTTCAGACAGCCTTTCGTATGGTTCGCGGTTGTGTTCGCATCTGATGGCTCAATAAAGACACATTCTTGAATGTAAATTAAAATTTAGAATGATTTCTCTAATTCTTTGTTGATCTCGCCCTACTATTTTTTCAGACAGTATCATCCGCTTGAAAATCAGCTTTTTTTTCAGGCAGCTAAACCCAAACCCTACATTCTGCAAAATAGTCACACGTTCGACATTATTTCAAAACCTGCCGAAATTACAAATGTTAAACCGCTGCTCAAAAGCGTAATCCGAAAGCAAAGCCGCTTGCAGGCCGTCTGAAACATCACGATACTGACACCATCGAAGGCGACAGCGCTTTCCTTTTTTTTCTTTTCTTGAAGGAGCAGATATCATGAAAAAAACGTTATTGACCACTTTGTTTTTGACTGCCGCCGCTGCCGCCGCTGCCGCACCGTTCAACACCAACACCGGCACATTTATCGGTACCGCCGTTGAAATCGGTGCAGGCGCGACAAAAAGTGATTTTAAAAACAGTAGCTTGAACGAAAAATATAAAGCCGACATGACGATTCGCAGCAGCCACAACGTGCAATTCGGCAATACTAACTGGATTGGTGGTGCCGAAGTAGCCGTGAAACCATTGCACCGCACCGTTAGCAGCAGCGCGGCTGGTGATGTGAAACAAAAAGTCGATGCCGGTGTATCTTACATTCAAGGCTACCGCCTGACTGATGACGTGATGGCTTACGGTAAAGTCGGCTACCATTACGGTAAATTTGAAGGACCTTACAATACCAATAAAAACATGAACGGCATAGGCTACGGTGTAGGCGTGAAATATGCGGCTGCACCGAATGTCGAAGTCGGCGCGGAGTGGGAACAAACCCGCTTCAAGAAAAACGATGTGAAAATCAACAACAACGGCATTATGGCAACCGTCGCTTACCGTTTCCGTTGATCTCCATGCTTAAATCGGTTTAATCTTTAGGGTCTGACGCAGATGAGCAATCGGGTTATACATTAAAAAATGAAGGTAACCCATTGCAAACCAAGCAAACCTACACGGAAAAAATTCTTCAATTTTCTGTATCGGAAGTAACGGCCCGTGCAGCTGCCGGTATGCCCGGTATCCGGCCTGATTCCGCCCTGTTGTTTTACCGTAAAATCCGCCAAACCATCGCTTACCGTTCAGAACTTCGGGCAGATGAAATTTTTGATGGCCCGGTTGAATCAGACGGGGACTGTTTTGGCAGGCAGTGCAAAGGCAAACGCGGTCGGGGTGTTACAGGTAAAGTGGCTTTTTTGGCATTCTAAAACGACAGGGTAAGGTTTAACCGTTGTCGTTAAAGGTAACTTTATGCCGGTTATTAAATGAAAACCATTGCCTGGCGGCATTGTTTATCCCGATTGCTGCAAAAGCCGTGATGTGTTTGACGTGGGTGAATCCACTTGTCACCGTATCAGTCACTGTACGCATTTTGTAGGGCGGCAAAACCACATTGACGGGATGGAAAACTTTTGAGACCGGGCAAAGCGCATGCTACAGAAATAGAATGGAATTGACCGGAAATCTTTTCCATTATTCCGGAAAGAATGCGGGTTTCGTTTTAACTTTGGCGCACCAAAAGAACAACTGTGTGATATTTAGGGCTAATCTAGTCAGCCCCTATACAAAAGTATTATGGCCCACAGAATCATAACCTTAAGGCATGCACGCGTTTTTCAATTATGAGGCTGTCTGAAAAAATGATAGAGGATATATAAAATCACTAAAAAACCAAAGCAAATACAATCCAGCTGCCACCCCTTCCGCAGCCGCCCAACCGAGCAAGCCGAATCTTCGTTGACCGTAATACGCTTGAACAAAACCGACGAGCTGATTTCCGCATCGGTAATCAAACAACCGACGCTGATCATCGAATTGTTGATGGTGCGTTCGTGTTGGTGTTTTTTGTAGAAAAACTTGCTCAGCATCAATTGCGACGGTAAACCGCGTATCAGCCAAGAATGGTCGAACAAATTCAGCTGCAAATATTCGGCCGCCAAATCCATGTGTACATTTCAATAACTGTCGAACGCACCCTCGTCGCGCCAGTAAATGCCGTCCTCGGTATTGCGGCCTATGCATAAACGTTTGAACAGACGGACATACAGCACGCCGTCTTTCAGGGCTTTGGGAATAATGTCTTTCCGGAAATCATGGCTGGTATAGTCGATCTTGACTCCGCATTCCAGCATTCCATAAAAGTAATCGACATCGAACACACAAATCCCCATCGACGAACCCGGTTTCTCGTGCATGACCGGCGGGTCGGCCGGTTTTTCCACAAATGCCTGCACTTTGAGATGCCCGTCCACCGCTATCACACCAAATTCTTTCGTTTTGCTGCGCTTTACTTCAATTGAGCCAATCGTGCATTTGGCACCGCTCGAAATGTGGTCGCGAATCATCTGTATCAGTCCATTTTATAAATGCGGTCGTCCGTCAAAATTAAAATGTATTTTGGTTTGTAGTGTTCTTTCATCAAGGCGACGTTTTGCCACACCGATTGGCGATACCGCGATACCACATGTTTTCATCAATCTGCTGGCAGGTAACATATCGACAAAGTAACTGCACTCGCGCGGCATAAATGACCACGCGTGCTGTAAGTGGCGCAGCAGAGAATGTGCTCCGTATTGGGTAATCACGCCGATTTTAAAAAAATTGGGATTGAAGCAGTTGGACAGCGTAAAGTCGGTAATGCGCCAGTTGCCGCTGAAATAAACGGTAGGTTTGGCGCAACGGTCGGTCATTCCCCGCAAGCGAGAACCGTGGCCGCCTGCCAGAATCAACACCAGCGTGCCATCGGCGATGGCAGCTGTGTTTTAAGGGCGATTGAGACTGTACGCTGGCGGAATGAATTTTTGTGCCATGCTGGTTGTTTCGCCTGTAATTTAATCGGATATTTATCTTGGGCAGCTTTTTATACGTGTAGAGAACATGTCCTGTTTCTGTATTCGCAAGATTTTCAGCTGCTCTTTTGGTGCACCGGAGTTAAAACGAAATCCGCATGCTTTTTAAAAAATAAAGGGAAAGATTTCCGGTCAATTCCGTTGTATCTTGTCAGCATGCGTTTTGCCTG
>NZ_PXYY01000124.1 GCF_003013245.1 Neisseria iguanae | reverse complement strand
AAGAATCCATATCTTTCAAAGACTTGTGATCATTAATCTTCCCCGAAACCAATCTGCTGCCAATCAATCCGCCGTTGCAGGTTATCAGCGAATGCTATTTGAAGCCGGAAAACCAGCCCGTATTGCTACCAACGGGAAAGAGCGGTTCGCTTTAACTGCACCCAACGGGCGATTGGCATTGTACGGCAGCGACTCAAAATCACGAAAAAAAGACTTTGAACCACCCGCCAACTGATGAAAACAAACACACCCGCTCCTTGGCGCAATGACAAACTGACGGACAAAGCAACAGACCCATTGTTTATCTTGGCGATCGCATGACTACTGGCCTTACGCCTATACAGCCAAAGGTTAAAAGCCTTATGACACACACAACCGGCAACTGAAAAACATGGCCAATGCGGTTGGAACGGTTCATAACGGTCCATTACTTTCAGCGGGTTTGCATGACTGCCGTATGAACAGCAATATGTGAAAACGCTGTTATTGCCGCCGTTGCCACAAAACAGTGTGATTGTCACGGGCAATGCCTCATTTCATAAAAGACAGGATAGGTGAAACCCATCAAGAATACAGTTTTGGTTAACGCCTTACCGCCCTGACTTTGGTCTGATTGAAAAAAACGGGCGTGGATGAAGCAGAAGGATGGGACGGTTAGATTGTATTGATCCGTTATGCGCTTCTATGTTTATGCGGATTTGTGTCATTTCTTAATTTTTTTTTACTATAGTTAAAATAGCATTATTTGCAAAGAACAAGTTGAAAGGCCGTCTGAAAAATATTTTTCAGACGGCCTTTCAACTTGATTCAGACGGCGGACTCAAACGTTTAGCAGGCTTTCATCCAAAGTCAACTCTTCGTTTTTATTCACAGCAACCTTACGCGCCAACACGTTTTCGGCAATGCCTTGCGCTTCGGCAAGCGAATGCATTTGATAAGTGCCGCATTGGTATTCATTCAACTCGGGGATTTTGCTTTGGTCTTGCACGTTCAACACATCGTTCATTGAGGCCAGCCACGCGTCGGCAACTTGGCTTTCAGACGGCATGCCGATCAGGCTCATATAAAAACCGGTGCGGCAACCCATCGGCGAAATATCGATAATTTCCACATCGCCGCCATTCAAATGGTCGCGCATAAAACCGGCAAACAAATGCTCCAGTGTGTGAATACCTTTTTCCGGCAGAATTTCTTCGTTGGGAATGCAGAAACGCAGGTCGAACACGGTAATCGTGTCGCCTTTCGGGGTGGTCATGGTTTTGGCCACACGCACGGCCGGCGCGTGCATGCGGGTATGGTCAACTTTGAAGCTGTCTAATAAAGGCATGTTGTTTCCTTAATGTTTTTTACTATGAAATAGGAGACGCGACGGCTTCGGTAAAGGCCGTCTGAAACTAAAGCTCCCCCTTTCTCCTGCCTTGCGGGAGAAAGGGCGGAAAGCACAGATAAAGGGATTATGATAAGTCACAGAACTTATTGCTTGATTTTCTCAATACATCGGCGAAATATATCCGCAAAACCCAATTTTACAACACTTCCAACGCCACTTCCCCACCTGAAGCCGCACCCAAGGCATCATTTAACACGGTGAAAAATTCGCTGTTGTCGCGGGTAGACAGCCATTGGCCTTCTTTTTCAGTGAAATGGTAGCCGCCGCTTTTGGCCGCAATCCACAATTCCTGATTAGGCGTGTGGCGGTTGACGATAATCTGCGTGCCGTCTCCGGCTTCGATGGTTAATACGTTCCCGACAAATTGGCAGTCGAAATCCCAGCCGTTTTCGTCGATTTGGTCCTCAATATGGTTGAACAATTCTTCTGTGCGGCGGATAAATTCACTCTCGGTCATCATGGCTTTTTGTGTGTTTTTTGTTTAAGATACTCAATCTTGCCACATTCACGCTCAACACGAAAGTTTTCCCATGAAATCCTGCTTATTTTTATCGGTTGCGGCGGCGGTTTTACTGTCGGCCTGCGGTTACAAAGGCGATTTGTATTTGCCCAAGGAAGGTGACAAAGCACGTTTCGGTGTGATTCAAACCGGCCTCGAATTTAACCGCAACTCAAAAGAACCCACCACCCAATCACCAGATTAAACCATGACGACACCATATTGCGAACATGTACCCTTCACCCATCTGGCCGAAGAGTTCGGCACGCCGCTGTATGTTTACAGCCAAGCCGCACTGACTGAAGCCTTTGGCGCTTACACTTCCGCTTTTGCTGCACTCGACCCGCTGATTTGCTATGCGGTCAAAGCCAACAGCAATTTAAGCATCATCAAACACTTTGCCGCACTCGGCAGCGGCTTCGACATCGTATCCGGCGGCGAACTGGCGCGCGTGTTGGCGGCAGGCGGCGATGCGGCGAAAACCATTTTCTCCGGCGTGGGTAAAAGCGAAACTGAAATTGAATTTGCGCTCCATGCCGGCGTGAAATGCTTCAATATGGAAAGCATTCCCGAAATTGACCGTATTCAAAAAGTAGCGGCCAAACTCGGTACCGTCGCACCCGTGTCTCTGCGCGTCAATCCCGATGTCGATGCCAAAACCCACCCATATATCTCCACCGGCCTGAAAGCCAACAAATTCGGCATTGCTTACGCCGATGCGCCGGCCGCCTACCAATACGCCGCACAGCAACCCAATCTCAAAATCGTCGGCATTGACTGCCACATCGGTTCGCAACTGACCGACTTAAGTCCGCTGGTCGAAGCGTGCGAACGCATTTTACTGTTGGCGGATACCTTGGCCGAACACGGCATCGTATTAGAGCATCTCGATTTGGGCGGCGGCGTCGGCATCGTATATCAAGACGAAACCATACCTGATTTGGCATCGTATGCCGCCGAAGTGAATAAACGCTTGTCCGGCCGCAACCTGAAACTGATTCTCGAACCCGGCCGCAGTTTGGTCGGCAATGCCGGCACCCTGCTTACACGCGTAGAATTTGTCAAAAAAGGCGAAGTGAAAAACTTCGTGATGGTCGATGCCGCCATGAACGATCTGATGCGCCCCGCCCTTTACGACGCTTACCACCACATTGAAAATGTCGAGCAAGCAGATATCTCCCCGTTTACCGCCGACATCGTCGGCCCGATTTGCGAAACCGGCGACTTCCTCGGCCAAAACCGCCAAATTGCCTGCGAAGCCGGTAATTTATTGGCCGTACGCAGTGCAGGCGCATACAGCGCGAGCATGGCCAGCAACTACAACGCCCGAAACCGCGCAGCGGAAGTGTTGGTCAGCGGCAGCGAAGCCAAACTCATCCGCCAACGCGAAACCTTAGCGCAGCAAATGGCCAACGAATTGGCGTGTTTGTAAGGGTTTGATTTTTTAAAGCTAAAAGGCCGTCTGAAAGTAAAACCAAACTTTCAGACGGCCTTTTGATTGTGTTCAAAACAACAGATCAATAATGCGGCGGAACCTCATCGCGCAAACTGTATTCCTCTCGCTCGCCATTCGCGCCTTTGTCCTGCATCTTCTGATACAGCACACGCATTTGCGCTTGCTGCAAATCCAACGTTTGCTGCATTTTGGCTATGGTATCGCTCAGGCTGGCAATCAGATCGTCTTGTAAGGCCGTCTGAATTTCCAGCTCGGTGATGCGGTTTTCCAATTTTTCCATCACAACACCATCGCGGCAATCCAGCCGGCAATCAAGAGCGGAATATTGTAGTGGATAAAGGTCGGTACGACGGAATCACGGATGTGGTCGTGTTGGCCGTCGACATTCAAGCCCATGGTCGGACCCAAGGTGGAATCAGATGCAGGCGAACCGGCATCACCCAGAGCACCGGCCGTACCAATCAAAGCGATGGTAGCCAGCGGCGAAAAGCCTAAGCTCATGCACAGCGGCACATAAATCGCGGAAATAATCGGCAGAGTGGAAAACGATGAACCGATACCCATGGTTACCAGCAAGCCAACCACCAACATGGCAAACGCGGCCATACCTTTGCTGCCGCCGAATGCGGCCATGCTGCCGTCAACCAGCGGCTGAATGTCACCGGTGGCTTTCATCACGGCGGCAAAACCTTGTGCGGCAATCATCACGAAACCGATCATCGCCATCATTTTAATGCCTGCGCCGAAGACATCATTGGCATCACTGCGTTTCACCACGCCCAAGGTCATGAACACGGCAAAACCCAACATCGCACCCAACAGCAAAGCATCGTTATAAATCAACTGAATCGCGAAACACACGGCAATCGCCACCGCCGCCACCAAGCTGCGGTAAGGCGACGGCTCAGGCTGCTTAATGCCGGCATCGTTGTTGTCGGTGTCGATTTGGCTGTTTTGGTAAACACGCGGTTTGCGGTAGTGGATAAACGCCAGCAACAAGCCGCTGACCATGCCCAAAGCCGGCACCACCATCGCCTGAATCACGCTCAAACCATCAGTGTTCAAACCGGCAGATTTAATGTTGCTCAACAAAATTTCGTTCAAGAAAATCGCGCCAAAACCATAAGGCAGAAACATATATGTCGTCACCAGGCCGAAAGTAATCACACAGGCAATCAGGCGGCGGTCAACCTGCAGGCGGTTAAACACCAGCAACAGTGGCGGCACAATCATCGGAATAAAGGCAATGTGAATCGGCACCACGTTTTGGCTCACCACGCCCATCACCAGCAACACCGTCAGCAAAGTCCATTTTACCGAACCGCCGCTGCGGTTGACCTGATCGGGCACACTGCCTCTATTAAGTTTGCGCACCACCGCACCAGCCAATTGCTGCGGCAGGCCCGAATGGGTAATCGCCATCGCAAACGCACCCAACATGGCATACGATAACGCAATCTTCGCCCCACCGGCCAAACCGTTTTGGAACACGGTAATAATGCCCTCTTGCGACACTGCGCCGGCTGCGTCTTTCAAATCAGCCAACGGCATACCGGCAATCAGACCGCCGAAAAACGCGCCAATGACCAAACTCAGCACCACGTGCACCCTTGCCAGCGACAACGCCAGCATCACCACTACTGCAATTACAACGGCATTCATGCCCTTTCTCCATTTTTTGTTGTAAGAAAACAGCTTCCTGATGAAACACCAAAAAGAAAATCGCATCATAACATAAATTTACATCGGTATGGCATGCACCGCAACAAAATGCCAAAATGCACCAAGGCCGTCTGAAACTTCAGACGGCCAGAGCCCTTTGCAAAGCCTTAATCAAAAAAGCTGACTTAGGTCATTAAGTAGGCTTTTTTCATGTCCAACGCCCTACCGCCCCCGTATTCCCTGTCTTCAGGGCGTATTTTACCCTTTCAGGCCGCAGCAGGCACACGGAGCCTGCTGGCAGACTTTAGTTAGGTTGGCACAAACCGCCTTTAAAC
>NZ_PXYY01000123.1 GCF_003013245.1 Neisseria iguanae | reverse complement strand
TCAGCGGATTCATCATTTTAATGTCTTGTGCATTAGCTAAAGCCGCGTTTTGAGCCGTGCTGTTTTCCATGGCAAACGCGGTGAAGTGTTGCTTGTCGGTATTGGCATTGCCAAACAACTGGTTCTCACCGGTCGATAAATCCACATCGTCAAATGCAGGCGGTGTTTTCTGACGACCTGCTGTTTGAGCATATTGGGCGAAATCAACCGCGCTCACTTTGCCGTTTTTTACTGTCAACCAGTCTGCTTTCACTTCTTTACCGGCATCTAATTCTTTTTGTGCTGATTGCGCCAAAAAGCCGCTCACAAAGTTTTTGAAGCTGCCGTTACCATTCTGATCCAAAGTCAACGCGCGACCTTGTGCATCTTTCAGATGAAGACTGTTGATGTAGGCCGGATACATCGGTTTCAATTTATCCGACAACACTTTTTGATCATCAGTTAACGTGCCCGGCACCAACTCGCGCTTCACATTGTAATCCAGCATGGTCACATTCATTTTTTTGTAATCGTTCACACCGTTGAACTGCCATTCATAAGCCATGTCGGCATGTTCTAAATCAGTAATCGGACAATATGCGGAAACGGCAAAAATATCATCACCTGCATCGGCCGCGCCCAAGGCTTTCAAATGCGCGTCATAATCGCGATGATTGCCGGTTGCGCCTAATAAGGCAGATAATGCCCCGCCCGCACTGGTGCCGTTAGCAATGATTTTTCCGGCATCGCCCGGCATCACTTTATCGTTGGCTTTCAAATAGCGGATCGCGGCTTTTAAGTCCGCAACCGCCGCCGGCGCTTTGCCGTTGGCGGAAGTTCGTCCGCGCGCACCTGCTGATGCCACGACATAGCCTTTCAATAAGGCCACCGCAGCAGCATTCGGTGATTTGACTGCATTTCCCGCCATAAGCCCCCTCGGGCTTTTCAATTCAGGCTTGGCCGGTTTGGCCGGCATATAGCCGCCGATTTGATTGGGGAAGAAAATTGGTGCGGTTTCTGCCGTAAAGCCATCAATACTGCCGCCTTGATAATACTGTTCCGGCACATAAATATTCATCACTTCATATTCGGCATCAACCGGATTTTTTACGTACACAATCCCTTCATAAGCGCGGAATTTGATGGTTTCACCATTTACGGCCATACTTTGCACAGTGTATTTCTGTTTGGAAAAATCCAAATCATGTTTTACTTTGTCCGATGTGGCTTCGCATGCACTCAAACCCACTGCTACGGCAGCCGCTAATAATGTTTTATTTACGGCATTCATTTTGATAACCTTAATCATTAAAATCAACTATTAGAATGATATACCTGACTTTGGTTCATTTGGATTAAGAAGCAGAAAAAATCGCGCTAATGTTGGTTTTCAGACGGCTTGAACCATGATTTTCCTAAGTCTGCAAAGCTACAGTGTACTATTCTTCCGGCTCAAACAACCTGCATGAAGAACAAGACGTACATGCCGAAGAAACGGCTGCTGCCTTAGTTTATAACGGCAACCTATGTCGTGTTGATGGCGACGTCGCAAAATTTAGAAGCATTGGCATTGGGCTTCAGTGAAGGTATTCTGATCACGCCAGCCGAACTTTACGATATCGAAGCCAACGAAGCCTGCAATTGCATCTTGAGATTGCTTCAGCGCGTTTCCAAGTTTTGAAAGAACACCGCCACAACATGGCCGGCCGCACAAGATGCGGTTTGTGCGGCATCGACAGCTTGGCTGCAGTCAAACCTAAATTGCATCAAGTGGCACGCGGGCAAGCCCTGCCCTTTTCTGAGATTCAGACGGCCTTAGCCGGTTTCGACCGCCACCATTGCACCAAGCCGTCACTTCGGTACAAGGTGTGGCTTGGGTGCAAAACAGCAATATTTTGGCCGCTTTTGAAGACGTCAGCCGCCACAGTGCATTAGACAAATTAATCGGTCACGGCATACGCGAAGGATATGACTGGCAGCAAGGTTTTACACTGATTTCCAGCCATGCCGGCTACAAAATGGTCGCTAAGGCTGCAGCGATGGACATAGGCGGCTTTGCCGCTGTGTCCTCCCCAACCGAACTGGCCGTGCGTCTGGCCGAACAAGCCGGCATGGCCTTAATCGGTTTTGTCCGTGAGCAAAGATTTACCGTTTATACCTATCCGCAATATATCGTCAAATAAGCGTTTGAATGTGCCCTCAGACAGTCTGTCGATTAGGCTGTCTGAAACACACACCATAAGGAAAATACATGAAAACCACCACCATCAGGCCTGCCAAGTAAATCCAGAAAGGCTTGTTCCACACCTCTTTCTGGCTGGCACCGAAAGCAGAAATCTTTGCCAAACGCGCCGTGCGTTTTGAAAAATTGGCGCAGGCAGACAAAAGCGAATAGCATCTTTACCTGATGCAGCTTGCCACCGTATGCGAAGCGCAACAGCCGCGATGTCAGGTCATAAATTGGCTTTAAACTAATCAGGACACGGTGCGACCGTTTTGCCTGAAGTCGCAACTGTTGATGTGGTGTCTGAATTTTTTAAAGTATTTAACGATATTTTGAAAGAAATCAACGGTAAAATCACCGCTACCGCTGCCATCGAAGTCAGCAAATTAAAAGCCTTGAGCCAACAACAAGCTAGAGCCTTGGCGCACTGCGTGTTGACTCAAGCCACCGAAACACAAGACCAATCGGCCGAAATCCGGGTACAGGCTGCACTGCAAGTGATTTGGACGGCATGGGCATTACAATTGACCAACGAACATGTGCCGCCGACCTAAGAGCGCACTCTCTGCCCTTGCTGCGGCACCGAACCCGTCGGCAGCATGGTATTAATTCAAAGCAATTTAAACAGTCTCCGCCATATGCACTGCCCATTGTGTAACAGCCGCTGGAATGTTTACGCGCCCAATCCCCGACCTGCGACGATGCCGGCAATATGCGCATCCAACAAAACAAAAAAAGCGCACCTGAATTGGCACCGGTGTATTGGTATCATCATATACCTTCCGGTCATTCAGTGTCGATTCCGCTGTCGGCAGAAATGTGGCTGCATATTCATTTTGGTTAACGGAGCTTTTGACGCATCAGGAACAATCCCGCTATTAAAACAACGCTGTTACGCTTCAATATTCTTGAAGACAAATCGGAAAGTAAAATGGTTTTACCCGAAACACTGCGCCTACGCCTATCCCTGATGCGCCGTACACCTAAGGCCCGTCTGATTCGACAATGCCGGACAGGGGCAGATTTGGTCCGCATAAGGATTTAATCCTGGGCCTGATTTTCAGGCAGACAGGATGGATACTGCGGATACTGATGACGGTCATGTTGGAGGTATCGGAAACAGTTAACTCAAGCGCGCAACAGCGGATTATTACGCTGAATTTCAGTTCTGAAATTTTGCTGAACTTTTGATAATTACTTTTTTAATTTTATATCAGTATCTTATCACGTTTTCTTTGGTAATTTTGCTTCCTAAGCACCAAACAATAAATTCTAGGCCAAATGTAAGCTGGTGGTTCGTTAAGATTTAATTGTTTTAGATGATTTGGCAAAAGGCCGTCTGAAAATTTATTTTCAGACGGCCTTTTGTTTATTTTCCATAAGTGAATAAAATGTTAATCCAACAATAAAAACGGATTGGTACCGGTGCAGCTGAAGTCTGCCTCTCCGACTACAAATGTCCAAGCGCAGTGAAGTTAAATTGCCGGTAACCGGATCGGCGCATTGTTGTTTGTCTCAGTGGTAGAGTTTGTGGTAACCGTTTCAGGATTTGCAGCTTTCGGCATTGGCTCCCCAAGTATGCGGCTGAGATTAAAAATGACTTGAACGAAACTAAAAGTATTTATCAAATATTACTTTTGTGCCAGTAAATGAGATTTTTAAACAAATAAAAAAATGGCAGTCATGAGAAGATAACAGTACATTCAATTAGAAATGTTTCTGTAGTGTAATGTGTACAGTGATGGCTTCAAACGTCATACTGAAATAATATCGAAAGGAAAAAATAATGGCTTTTTGTCAAAGCTTCTTGCAAAAAATTGCTAGCTCCGACCAATTCGGTGTACATCTCTGCCGGATTTCCATCGCGATCGTGTTCTTATGGATAGGTTGGCTGAAGTTTATTCCCTACGAGGCAGACAGCATTGTGCCTTTCGTAGCCAACAGTCCGTTTATGTCATGGTTGTATAATGATCCTCTCAATTATCTGCAATATATGAATCATGAAGGTGTATTAAATCTGGAACACCGGGCTTGGCATGAAATGAACAATACCTATGGTTATTCCAACGGTCTGGGTGTAGTTGAAATTACTTTTGCTCTGATGTTGCTTGCACATTATATTTCACCCAAAATAGGATTTGCAGGTGCGATTTTATGCTTTCTCACCCCTTTTGTTACCTATACGTTTCTGATTTTTACCCCTGAAACTTGGGTGCACGGCCAAGACGCGCATACCGGCTTTCCCTATCTTTCCGGCGCCGGCCGCTTAGTATTGAAAGATGCGATGATGTCGGCAGCAGCTTTTGTAGCGATGGTTGATTCTGCCAAAACCATTCTTCGTAAGCAGCAAAATTCGGCATAAGCTAAATCAATTCACTACAATAATAATCGGATGCCGTCTGAAAACAGTATGTTTCAGACGGCATCCGATTATTTGCAATAGGTCTTAATAGTAGATTTGGCAATAAGATATTGAAAAATAGAGTAAACCTCCATATACGGCCAATGAAAAAAGAAGACGGAAGAAAGCTTGCAACTTCGGAGCAACATGAACAGATGTTCAGCCGGAGCCCTTTGTAAAACCCCTAACACGCCTCTAAATTTACTTTGAAAGAATTTAGAGACATTTTCCATGAGCAGCTTCATTCTACCAACAAGCCCAAATCATGATGGTCGAGCCCGACAGCGCTCCTCTCATCAAATCCGACAACATACTTGATTGGCCGCCCGTCAAACAACTGTGCCACCAACACAAGACCCGTTACCTTCACGACCGCCGGGGTTATTCCACCTACCTGCGGCTGCCTGTGTTCAAAGCCGTACTGCCCGGGGTGCATTTGCGAAGGAAGAAAGCGGCTTTCAGATGGCATTTATGTGCAAAGCGCACAAGGGCAAACCTGTAACAGGGGAAGACAAGCAGTGAAACAAGCAGCTGTCGGAAAACCGTTATGCGGCCGAACAACCTTTGGGGATGTTGCACCGGAAATCCGGCTGCAAACGGGCGCGTTATTCCGGCTTACACAAAGTATGGGCGTAAAGCCATTTAAAAGCGGTGTAGCTGAACCTTGTTAAATAAAGGCGCCTGTTGCTGCCTGAAAGGCAGGAAATACGCCCTGAAAAGAGGAAAATAAGGGCAGAAACAGTACTCAAAAAGGCAAAGCGGCTAATCGATAATCCAATTAGCCGCTTTGGTTGATGCGTTTGTATTTTGCAAAGGTCTCAGGCTTTTCCGGCCAGCGTTTGCCTTTGGTTGACACCAGCCGGCCCAGCAGCCGTGCGTGCGGTAACGCTTGCGACGGACAGCCCAATCAGTTTGTTTTGTTTATAGGGGTTTAGACGGTTTTTTCTTATACGGGGTATTTTAAATGATTTTGAATTGCCCCAGTTATCTAGGGCAGCACCAAAAGAATTGCGGAAAGGTTGCTAAATGCCCAACAAATTCTATTATTAAAATAATTCATGATTATTCTGAAAATTTTGAAATTGACTCATGGCTGTGAAAAAAATAAGATGGCATTAACAGAAAATA
>NZ_PXYY01000122.1 GCF_003013245.1 Neisseria iguanae | reverse complement strand
GTGCGGCGGTGCCGACAGGCGGCTATCCGCTGGCGCAGGTGTGTGCGTGAGGCTTTGAAGCGCGCTGCCGGCTGTGCACTTGGTGATAATGGGGTAGGTCCCGGTATTTGAAGTCCGGTGTATATTCGGACAGTAAGAAAACTGAAGAAAACCGCACCTTTTTAGTTGGAAGGGGTGCCTGACTTTATGGCTGATCCACTTAAAAATGAACACATGGGGCAGATCGGATACCCGCTCCGATCTGCCCGCAAGGGTAAACTTTGCTTGGAATTTAAACGGCTTTCCTGCTTTTTAAGCAAGTATCGGATTCAAGAAACCGACCTGCCCATGTCGTCATGATTCATTCAAGCAGATATATCATCAGATTAACCCGGTTTTCCGTCGGCACGCGGGCGAATCAGCCAAGGAATGTATTTCCATGCATAAAGCAGCAAAGCGGCGGCAAACAAAGCGGAGGAAAAACGGATGCTGTGGGTATATGCCGTGCCGTGGACAAAGGTTGCCAAAATCCGCACCAAGGTTGACGCAATCATCAGCCAAAACGCCACCGGCACTGATTTGGGCGGCGGATAAATCGCGTTGCCGGTGTGGCCGAGTGCGGTACGTGCCATCATGCCCAAGGTCAGCACGCCGATGCCGCCTACGCCGATTAAATGTACGCCCAAATTCAGGAACGACGGCGAGAAGTAGGAAATGCCGACTGCCATCAAACCCAAACCGGTAAAGAAATAGCCGGCAAACAAAATCCACAGCATCGGTTCTTTCAACACGCCTTTATGACGCCAGCGGTAGACCTGTACCAAGCTGATAGCCCCGGCGGCAAAGGCAAACAAAGCGGCCAACGGCAACAGCATTTGGTGTGCCATCAGCATGGCAGTCAACATCGGCAGCCACAAAGATGCATGACTGACCCATTTCGGGCTGGCGATTTGCGGAATATTCAGGCGTTTGGCCGTGAAAAATGAGATAATCCGCATACCGATTAGGCCAATGAAACCAGCCACCATAATCAGGCCGGATTGCAGGCCGACCAACAATGCGGCCGGATCAAACGGACTGAGTTGGCGGTGAAAGGCGACGTGTGTGCCGCCCAACACAAAAATAGCAAACACGGCCGCATAGTTGCGCTTATTTTTGGTACGGAACACCGGCAACGCCATGCATACTGCGCCATACCAAAAGAAAATCGTGCCAAAAATGCCGCTAGCCGCTGCCCCCCAGCCGGGGACAAACGCGCAAATGCGCGCCAAAATCCAAAATGCGGCCAAGCCGGCCAATGCCGCGCCGCGGGTCGGCGGTTGGTTGGTCCAAGTGGCGATAGCGGTGAGCAGAAAGGCAATCACGACCAAACCGGCGTAGCCCCAAATCATTTCATGCGCGTGCCAGTAAAAGCCGGGCAGCTCGGGTGTGCCTTGGTAGCCGAAGCCCCACAGTAAAATCGACAATGCGCCGTATAAGGCTGCCAACGGGTAAAACGGGCGGAAAGCCATGGCCCAAACAGGGTGCTTGAACAATACGTTCATGGTGGTTCCTTGATTTTTATAGTTAATGTTGTACAGGCCGTCTGAAAAAAGTTTCAGACGGCCTGATGGTATTTATCTTCAAACGGCCGTTTCGTCCAGCAAATAAGGCTCAACGGCAGGAAAAAGCTCGCGTTCTTCAAAGCGTGCATGGTCACGCAAGGTGGTGGCAAATTCGCGGTTCCATATTTCGCTGGTGTATTCGGGATGAGCCATCATGTGGCGCAATTTGGCGTGATCGTTTTCAAAACGTGCACGCAGTTCGGGCTCAATATTCGGCCAATACGGCGCAAACTGATTTTCTTCTTCTTGAAAATGGTGCGCCAATTCTACAAAATGCGGTTCCAGTTCAGCCTGATGGCTTTCAGACGGCGTACGCAGGATACGCACACATAAAGAAAGGGAATGATGGTGTTCGCGTGAGCGCTCAATCAGCGCAGGGTGGCGTTTTAATGGTTTCATAGTCGGGGGTTTGTGCAGGATTTTACTGGATTAATTTATAAGTTTCATATATTATGAAACTTAATTCCATATAAAGTCAAACACATACCGCCCCAATTACATGATGAATCATTAGAGCGGCTGATTTTTAATAATAAAACCCGATTCAGAACAGGGATTGTTATGTATCTCACCCAGCATACAGATTATGGATTGCGCGTTTTAATCTATACCGCCATCAACGACGATGCGCTGGTCAACATCAGCACCATCGCCGATACTTACGGCATTTCCAAAAGCCATTTGATGAAGGTGGTGACAGCCTTAGTCAAAGGCGGTTTTCTTTCCAGCGTGCGTGGTAAGGGCGGCGGATTGAGGCTGGCTATGACGGCAGATAAAATCAACATCGGCGCGGTGATACGGCATTTGGAACCGATGCAGTTGGTCGAATGCATGGGCAACCGCAACGGCTGCCTGATTACACCATCTTGCCGTTTGGCCGGTATTCTTGGCGGCGCGATTAAATCGTTTTTCAACCATCTCGACGGATTTACCTTGGAAGACTTGTTGAACAAGCCGACTTATGATTTGCTTTGCTTTCCTAAAATCGACATTATGCCTGAGCAGGAGATGGCGGAAACCATGCCTGAAAAAGTGGAGCGTGTACTGGAAAAAATGACGCCGTCCGATATCCGTATCGATGCCGTCAACTAGGTTTGGGAAATATTAATACTATCGCTTCAGCAACTTGATGGCTCTGTGGCGTAGATAGCGGTTGTATTGAAATTCATTGATGAATCGGACGGCTTTATTTTCGACAGATTACCGGAATAAAGCCGTTTGTTTTTGCAGTGATGTGAGAATGAATATTAGAACATGTCCTCATTTCATCATGCGGCATCTTTCCGGCATAAAAACCCGTCTGTCGCGTTGGAAATGCGCGCAAGGTGTCCAACCTTGCTGCCGCGCCGGCCGGTTTTACCGGCACGGCGTGTAAAACCGGCTTCTTTGAGTATCGCCCTGCGCATACACTTCTGCCCGAAAATCTGCGACACAGACAAAATGAGGACACGCTCTAGATTCAGTATTGTTTCTAGATTCAGTATTGTTTAATTTTTTGATTTTTAATGCAATTATTTTTGATGTAATTAAGCAGGGTAAAGGCTGGGATTGTGTAAAAATAAGTTGCAAACAGGAATAATTGCTATTACCATGCGCATACTATGAAAAAAGATCGAATTTTAAACCCCACGGTGGTAGCCGTGGTCGCTCTTTTGCACATTGGATTGATGTCTTTATTATGGAAACCCCATAAGCCTGACATTGTCGAAGTTGAGCATATCGAGTTTGTCGAATTAGGTGATTTCGGTGGCGGCGATGGCGCACCGGAAGGTGCCGGCGAACCCGCTTTGGCGCAGGCACCCTCTCCCCCGCCACCGCCGAAGCCAAAACCACGCCCCGAGCCAAAACCCAAGCCCAAACCGGTGAAAGAGACAAAACCGGTAATTAAGCCGGTCATCACCAAAAAAGCGGATGCCGATATTCAGCAGCCTAAAGAAAAACCGAAACCGGTTGAAAAACCCAAGCCGAAGCCGGAACCCAAACCCGAGCCGACATCTGAACCTAAGCCGGCTCCGCAGCCTAAAGCCGAACGCCCGGCAGAGAAACCGGCCGGAAAAGCCGGCGGCAATGCTGCTGATCAAGCAGGCAGTGAAACCGGCAAGGGCGCTTCATCCGTCAAAGGCGAAGGCAGCGGCAGCGGTACCAAAGGCGAAGGTACTGGTCGCGGCGAAGGCAGCGGCAGCGGCTCAGGCGGTAAAAAAGGTGAAAGTGGCTCCGGTGACGGTAGCGGTACAGGTGGCGGAAGTGGTCCGGGCAGCAGTCGCGGCAATCCGGTAAAAGCCACCGGTTCGATTCCGACTCCGCCGTATCCGTCTTTGGCTCAAGAAAACGGTGAAGAAGGTACAGTGGTATTGAATGTCTTGGTGGCTCCGGGTGGTAAGGTTGTTTCGGTATCGGTTGCGAAGAGCAGCGGTTCGTCACGCTTGGACCGTGCAGCGCGCAATGCAGCTAAATCCGGCCACTTCAATACCAATGTTTGGACCAGTTACCGCGTACCGGTACGCTTTAGCCTGGGCGTATAGGCCGTCTGAAAACGATTCTGCTTTTGGGCTGAAAAGGCGGCCGCCAAATGTTTTTTTATTTATTTTGATTTTGGAAAAACTATGAATTTAGGACTAGTGTTTCAATCGGGCGATTTCGTCTTAATCAGTGTATTTTTATTGATGGTCATCATGAGCATTGTGACATGGAGCGTGTTAATCGTGCGCGTGATTAAACTGCGCCAAGCCAAAGCCGGTAATGCCGCTGCCAAAAAAGCGGTGATGGATTCGTTTACTTTAAACGATGCCGTGCAGAAAGTCAGAAATATTGATGCGCCTGTCAGCACGCTGACCGTCGATGCGGTTCGCGCGTATGACAACTACCGCCAAAGCACCACCAAAACCTTAGCCAATGTTTTACCGCTGAACGAATATTTGGTCGGACAAATCCGTACCAGCATGAATCAGTCTATGCGCCAGTTTGACGGTGGGATGGCAGCCTTGGCTTCGATTGGTGCCACCGCTCCGTTTATAGGCCTGTTCGGTACGGTTTGGGGCATTTACCATGCTTTAATCAACATCGGTGAAAGCGGCCAAATGAGCATCGCCGCCGTGGCAGGTCCGATTGGTGAGGCATTGGTGGCGACTGCAGCCGGTTTGTTTGTGGCGATTCCGGCGGTGTTAGCCTACAACTTCTTAAACCGCAGTAAAAAAACGGTTTCTCAAGACTTGGACGCTTACGCGCATGATTTGCACGTTCGTCTGCTGAATCAAAAGGATTAAATCATGGCATTCGGTTCAATGAATTCCGGTGACGATGATGCACCGATGTCCGATATCAACGTGACCCCTTTAGTCGATGTGATGCTGGTGTTGCTGATTGTGTTTATGATTACCATGCCGGTGCTGACGCATTCGATTCCTTTGGAATTGCCGACAGCTTCCGAGCAGGCGGCGAAAAAACACGCTCAGCCTAAAGAACCTTTGCGTGTAACGATTGGCGCGGACGGCGCGTATTACATCGGTGCTGATTCTGCCAATAAAATCACCATTGAAGAGGTGAAGGCACGCTTGAAGGAAGCGAAAACGGCGAATGAAGACACCATTGTGGCGATTGCGGCTGATAAAGCCGTGGAATATGATTATGTGAACAAAGCCTTGGGTGCGGTGCAAGAGTCCGGTATCAGTAAAATCGGTTTTGTCACAGAAACCAAAGCAGAATAATCATTTATCTGTTTTTTTTTTTAAACAGACCGCCTGAAAAAAATATCAGACTGAAATCTTGAGTATTTCGGCTTGGCATTTCAGACGGTTTGTTTGTATGGTTGGGGCAAAATTCTGCAACATTTTCCGATTAAAAATTGACCGAGCTAAGAAATAATTGAGGGATTCATATGGAAAAATGATTATAGGGAGCATCGCCGTTGGCATTATCTGCCTGCGCCATATTTTTTCCGGGCTTTTATCAGTCTCCATACGACCATTCTTCGGGATGGCAGTTACGGAAATGGGCAGATAATTTGGATAAAAATACCGATTTAAAAACTTAGGGGCTGACGCAGATTAGCTCCAAACACCACACCATTTCGCAGCATTTCAAGCTGCCCGGACGGTGTGCCGAAGTCAAAGCGGAACCCGCATTCTTTCAGGAACAGCAGGCAAGATTTACGGCCAACCTCATTGTATTTGCGCAAGACGCACTTCGCCCGGTCCC
>NZ_PXYY01000121.1 GCF_003013245.1 Neisseria iguanae | reverse complement strand
TTCGTTAATTTCTAGTAATACGGTACGGTTAAGCCGCACAAAAGTTTGAAAGGTGATAGGCCTTTTGAGATTTTGCAGGCTTGTCTTTCCCAACCTGTCGTGTAAACAACGCGGCTGTTTGCTACAGCGGCAAAACCCTTTCCCAAAACAAAAAGAGCAGCTGAAAATTTTGCAGAAATGGTGGGGAATTTAGGGCTAATCTAGTCAACTCTAAACCGAAATCAAAAAACTCGCCAAATAGCCCGAAGGCGCCTATCTATCATTTATAGTTACTTAATTTATCAAGACAGTTTACATTTGGAAATGTTTGATGGCGTGCGTAAAGGTAAGTATGGACATGGAGCAACAAGTAAAACGGCTATATTCAGGCTAATAAGGTGTAATGCCAAGGTTTATACAGCCTTCCCTAATACGCAATCGCCCTTTATTACCGGTTATTCGGGAATAAGTGAAGCTGATAGTATTGTTTACACCGATTTTTATCGTAGTTATGATATGCTTGATGTGAGTAAATTTAATCATTTCCGCATCAGTCACAGCACGCACTTTGCAGAAAAAGAGAATCACATTAACAGGATCGGGAATTTTCAGAACCGGGCGAAACAGCAGTGACGTAAGATAACAGCATTCCAATAGTTAGAGGGCGTTTGGTCTAGTTATCTAGGACAGACCTTTAAAGTGCTATAATAAGGTAACTATTTTTAAATGGTAAAGGTAAACTTATATGAGATATTCTCTACAAAAAGCCACATTGTGTACACTTACGTTCGCGCTATCCGCCTGCCAAATGATAGATGATGATTTTTATGGCATTTATACTGTCCATCACAAACAGATAGACAATATCAAAACTATTGGTAATACCGCCATTCGCACACAAAACATATACACTAGCGAGCGGATAGGCACCTCTCAAACGCGTGACCACTATATGTCATTGCCCCACCTGATTCAGGTACATGGCGAGTGTGTGGACGTAAGTGGTAACGATGGTAAAACAGTGATTCGTTATCCTTGCCATGGCAAGGCCAACCAACGGTTTGTCTTTAAATCATCGGGTGAAATTTGGCAAGGAAATAAATGTTTGGATGTTGCCAATGGGAAAAATGTCATTATGTATGCTTGTCATGGCAAGGACAATCAACTTTGGTATCGCCATGGATTAAGGATTATAAGCGTATCGGCCAATAAATGTTTAGATGCAAGCAGCAAAATATTGCAAGTCAAACCATGTAATAACAGCCCATCGCAACAATTTCGTTTTTAGGAATATTTAAAAAGGAGGCTTAGGAAGCAAATTTAATCCAACGGCATATTCCATAACATTTCTAACAAAATTGCATACAGGTTATCATGTCTGTGATTAAAGCGGAATCCCGTTTCTTCTAGGTGCCAATAAAACGTCCGTCCGGATACGCCGTTAAATTCAACCGTCCTGTTTTTTGCATAAGTCCAAAATGACCCCATTCCGCTGATATGCCGAACCCCTCCGGCAAGCCCGTTTGCCACGGATGCGTCTGGCACCGGAATTCTGAAAATGGGGTTTGCTTCTCACATTCGTCAGCAATACGGTGCCGCAGTTTGGGGAACGGGTTGTTGGCACTTCGGACACTGGCTGCCGTTAATCCGGCTGTGTCGGAAGCAGTCAAACCTGAGGCAGAAAGGTGTAATATTTGCCGGAATTTCTGCCCGGAAAGTTTACCGGACTTTGGGTACTTGTTTTTAATATAGATATCAGAAGCTTACCATAAAGTTTTATGATTTTGCTTCCTAAGCCCCTTAAAAATACAAAACCACAAATTATAAAATTTGTGGTTTTATTGCTTTGCCGTCCCAAATTACTATTGCTTCGGCAACCAAATATGAAATCATCAAGCTGCGTATTTCACCCCTGGATCCTTGAGGTACGCAGCTGTCCGTTCAGGATTATTATCCAACATCCGCATATGGTTCTCTGTTGCCTGTCTGAGCTTTTGTATGATGCCGACCCCGACTGGCCTGTTTCAGATTCGCATTCAAACGCTCATCCGAATTCAATTCCGGACTATAGCTGGCTAATGTAAAAGAAAAGATCCATATGTTTTTATCATGCCCATCCAACTATTCCTTGACTGCTTTGCTGTGATGAACGCGCAAATTATCCAGTATCGAAAAGACTTTCAGGTCTGCATCCCTGATTACGGCTTCCAAAAGTCCAAATGGAGGGTTGTTTTATTTTTCAATATTTTATTGCCGAATCTGGGGGCGTGTCTTCATTTTGTCTGTTTCGCCCATTTTCGAGCAGAAAAGCGCGTATGCGGGGCGATACTCAAAGAGGGCAGTTTTACACGCTGCGTCGGTAAAACCGGCCGGAGCGGTAAGGTCGGACACCTTGTGCGCATTTCCAACAAGGCAGACGGGTTTTTATACCGAAAAGATGCTACATGATGAAATGAGGACACGCCCTAATAAATTTCAGACGGCATTTTATTTCATCCTCCAGCTTTTAGTGCCATTCCACGTTTTCGCTCAGGAAACCGCCGCTTTGGTGTGCCCATAATTTGGCGTACAAACCGTTTTTGGCCAACAGCTCCGCATGGGTTCCTTCTTCGATGATGCGGCCTTTGTCGAGCACAATCAGGCGGTCCATCGCGGCGATGGTGGATAAGCGGTGCGCGATGGCGATGACGGTTTTGTTTTCCATCATTTTGTCGAGGCTTTCCTGGATGGCTGCTTCCACTTCTGAATCCAGCGCGCTGGTGGCTTCGTCGAGCAACAAAATCGGCGCATCTTTCAGCATCACGCGGGCGATGGCGATGCGTTGGCGTTGGCCGCCGGAAAGTTTTACACCGCGCTCGCCGACATGGGCATCGTAACCGCGGCGGCCTTTGGCATCAGAAAGGTTAGGAATAAAATCAGCGGCTTCGGCGCGCTCGGCAGCTTGCCGCATTTCTTTATCAGTCGCTTCCGGGCGGCCGTAGATGATGTTGTCGCGTACGGAGCGATGCAGCAGCGAAGTATCTTGCGTCACCAAGCCGATTTGCGCACGCAGACTTTCTTGGGTCACATCGTTGACGTTTTGGCCGTCAATCGAAATACTGCCGCTTTGCGGTTCGTAAAAGCGCAGCAGCAGGTTGACGATAGTGGATTTGCCCGCACCGCTGCGGCCGATCAAGCCAACTTTTTCACCGGGTTTGATGGTCAGATTAAAGCCGTTGAGCAGCGGTTTGCCGGTTTCATAAGAGAAATCAACATGATCGAATTTAATTTCGCCGTTGTCTACTTTGAGCGGTAAGGCTTTAGGTTTGTCGAGAATGGTGTGCGGCTTGGTGAGGGTGGACATGCCGTCATTGACGGTACCGATGTTTTCAAACAGGCGTGCTGATTCCCACATAATGTATTGAGACAAACCATTAACGCGCAAGGCCATGGCGGTGGCGGTGGCCACGGCACCGACCCCGACTGCGCCTTTTTGCCACAGCAAAATGCCCAATGCGGCAGTAGAGAGGGTTAGGGCGGTATTCACGAAAAAGCTACACGTATGCAACAGTGTCGCCAAGCGCATTTGCGCGTGTACCGTCACCATAAATTCCTGCATCGATTGCTTGGCATAGGCTGCCTCGCGCGCACCGTGGGAGAAGAGTTTGACGGTGGTAATGTTAGAATAGGCATCGGTGATGCGGCCGGTCATCAGGCTGCGGGCATCGGCTTGTGCGGCAGCGGTTTTGCCCAGCTTCGGAATCAGAAAACGCATAACCAGTGAGAAGCCGATAATCCAGCCGACAAACGGCAGCAGCAACCATGAATCAAGCGCCGCCAGAATCACGCCGGAAGTGATGAAATACACCAGCACATATACCACCATATCGGCAATGGTCATCACCGCATCGCGCAAGGCCAGTGCGGTTTGCATCACCTTAGCCGACACGCGTCCGGCAAATTCATCTTGATAAAAACCAAGGCTTTGGTTGAGCAGCAGGCGGTGGAAATTCCAGCGCAACCGCATCGGGAACACGCCTTGCAATGTTTGCAGGCGCAGATTGGATGCAAAAAATGTCCACGCCATAGAAAACAGCATCATCGCCACCATGCCCGCCAACGCCCAGCCTTTTTCGGCAAACAGCGTTTCGGGCGTATATTGGCCGAGCCAATCGACAACTTTACCCATGAATTGGAACAGCAAGGCTTCCATCACGCCAATCACCGCCGTCACCAGCGCAAGCACGATAATCCATTTGCGCACGCCGCCGATACTGCTCCAGATAAAGCGCCATAAGCCTTTTTCTGGCGTAGCGGGCGCATCGGCGGGATACGGGTCAATTCGCGACTCAAACCATGAAAATATCTTATTAATCATATTGTTGTGTATTAAAAAATCAAATGTTTCAGACGGTCTTTGCAAGGGAGCAGGCCGTCTGAAAAAGTTTTAAAGAACGTTTTTGAAAACGATATGGGTAATTTTACGGAAAAAACAAGGGTAAGGCGAATGTCAAACCTGAAATCCCACCTGTCGCTTCAATCGTAGCGGTAATATCCGCGCGGATAGACCGGATACCCTGCCGGATAGCCCACCGGCGTGCTGTCCTGATAAATAACCGTGGTGCCCGGCGGCGCGTTGACGTTGACGGTTTTGCGAATTACCGTCTCCGAACGTGTCGGCAAATCAATCACGGCGGTGCGGCCATAGGGCGTTTCGCTGTACACACAGCCGCCGAGCAAGATAATTATCGTCAAAAAAAACGGTTTCATGGTTTGACCTGATGAAAAATGAAAAGGTTGAAGCCGTCTGAATACCCATTTTTCAGACGGCCTGAAATTACTTCAACAAATTCTTCAACGCCAAGCGAACCCCCTCGCCGACATCGGTGCCTCTCGGAATGCCTTTCGCCGCCGCTTCGGCTTCGCGTTCATTGTAGCCCAAAGCTAGGAGTGTGCTGACGATGTCGTCGGTTTCGTCCACGCTTGAGGAGGGAGCAAACAGGCCGTCTGAAATATGCTCAGACACCAGTTTGCCGCGCAATTCGAGCACCATGCGCTCAGCGGTTTTCTTGCCAATGCCTGGTGCGGAAGACAAACGCTTTACGTCCTCTTCAGCCACCGCCTGCGCCAGTTCGCCGGCGTTCATAGCCGATAAAATACCCAACGCGGTTTTGGCACCAATGCCGCTGACTTTAACCAATTGGCGGAAGGTCGCCCGTTCTGAGGCAGTTGCAAAGCCAAACAGCAAGTGTGCATCTTCGCGCACCACCAACTGGGTATAAAGCTGCACGGTTTCGTTCAGCGCGGGCAGGTTGTAAAAGGTTTGCATCGATACATCAACTTCATAACCGACACCGTTGACGTCGATGACGATTTGCGGCGGCTGTTTTTCGATGAGTTTGCCGGAAAGAGTGCTGATCATTTGAAGGGCTCTGGGTTAAATGGGAGGTCGTCTGAAATCAGAAGGATTATGCGCATGCCGATAGATTGGGAATGAATTAACTTCTCTGCCACTTTGAACATCAGGCAGAAACACCATCATATTCTATCAAATTTTCCTACCTGCCGTTGCCTTGTTCCAAATCAAATCCGCTACATATAAAATAAAAATACCCCATCAAACAAACCGCCCTTAATAAAACTTTTGGGGCTGACGCAGATGAGTAAAAAATGAAGGTAACCCATTGCAAACCAAGCAAATCTACACGGAAAAAATTCTTCAATTTTCTGTATCGGAAGTAACGGCCCGTGCAGCTGCCGGTATACCTGGTATCCGGCCTGATTCCGCCCTGTTGTTTTACCGTAAAATCCGCCAAGCCATCGCTTAC
>NZ_PXYY01000120.1 GCF_003013245.1 Neisseria iguanae | reverse complement strand
GATGTTGAGCAGGAAATGCACCGTGCGCGTGAAGCTTTGCGTGAGCAAGTTGCCGCATTAGCTGTGAAAGGTGCAGAGTCTATTTTGCGTAGTGAAGTTGATGCTTCAAAACACGCAACAATGCTCAACACTTTGAAACAGGAGCTGTAATCCTATGGCAGAGTTCGCAACGATTGCCCGACCTTATGCGAAAGCATTATTCGGTTTGGCACAGGAAAAAAAACAAATTGAGTCTTGGTTGGACGGGCTGAGACAACTGGCAGCAGTGTTGCAGGATCCGAAAATCATGTCTTTGGTCGGGCAGCCTGAAACCACTTCTTCCGATAAAGCAAAAGCATTGACTGATTTGGTCGGTTTGAATGATGTGAGTCTTACAAATTTTGTAAGCGTTCTGTCCGAACAAAAACGTCTCAACGTTTTGCCGGAAGTGTACGCGCAATATCAAGACTTAGTCTTGGCACTCAACAACACCAAATCAGCTGTTATTTACAGCGCATATGAATTAACACATGCGCAGTTGACTGATTTGACCACTACTTTAAAAACACGTTTCAACACTGATTTGCAAGTGGCCACGAAAATTGATCCGGAATTAATTGGTGGGGTGAAAGTGGAAGTTGGTGACCAAGTCTTGGATCTGTCGGTGCAAGGTAAATTGAATGCCTTGTATGCGACTATGACAAATTAGGAGAGTTTTCATGCAGCTTAATCCTGCTGAAATTAGCGATTTGATTAAAGCCAAAATCGAAAATCTGTCGGTTAATACAGAAGTACGTACCTGCGGTACGGTAATTTCTGTAACTGATGGTATCGTACGCATTCACGGCTTGTCAGATGCCATGCAAGGTGAGATGCTCGAATTCCCGGGCAACGCATTTGGCTTGGCTATGAACTTGGAGCGTGACTCCGTTGGTGCCGTAGTGTTGGGTGAATACGAACATATCAAAGAAGGCGATATCGTTACTTGTACCGGGCGCATTTTGGAAGTACCGGTAGGTCGTGAGCTGGTAGGCCGCGTAGTTGACGCATTGGGTCGTCCGATTGACGGTAAAGGCCCGATCAATGCTTCCAGTACTGCACCAATCGAAAAAATTGCACCAGGTGTAATTGCCCGTAAATCGGTTGACCAGCCAATGCAAACAGGCTTGAAAGCCATTGACTCTATGGTTCCGGTAGGTCGCGGTCAGCGCGAGCTGATTATTGGTGACCGCCAAACCGGTAAAACAGCTGTTGCTTTGGACGCTATTGTTAACCAAAAAGGCACTGGTGTGATTTGTATTTACGTTGCTGTGGGTCAAAAAGCTTCTTCGATTGCCAACGTAGTGCGTAAATTGGAAGAGCACGGTGCAATGGAACACACCATTGTGGTGGCGGCAACTGCTTCTGAAGCAGCTGCATTGCAATATATTGCCCCTTACTCAGGCTGTACCATGGGTGAATTTTTCCGCGACCGCGGCGAAGATGCCTTGATTGTTTACGATGACTTGTCTAAACAAGCTGTTGCTTACCGTCAAATTTCCCTATTGTTGCGCCGCCCGCCGGGGCGCGAGGCTTATCCGGGCGATGTATTCTACCTGCACTCTCGTTTGCTGGAGCGCGCTGCGCGTATCAATGAAGATGAAGTGGAAAAACTGACAAACGGTGAAGTCAAAGGCAAAACCGGTTCCTTGACCGCATTGCCGATTATCGAAACCCAAGCCGGTGACGTATCTGCATTCGTACCGACCAATGTAATTTCGATTACAGACGGTCAGATTTTCTTGGAAACCGACTTGTTTAACTCTGGTATCCGTCCTGCAATCAACGCCGGTATTTCCGTATCGCGCGTAGGTGGGGCGGCGCAAACCAAAGTCATCAAAAAACTAGGGGGCGGAATTCGTTTGGCATTGGCGCAATATCGTGAATTGGCTGCGTTCTCTCAGTTCGCATCTGATTTGGATGAAGCAACACGCAAACAATTGCAACACGGTGAAGTCGTGACTGAATTGATGAAACAAAAACAATTCAACACCTTGAACACCGCTGAAATGGCATTGACTTTGTGGGCAATCAACAATGGTTCATACGTTGATGTTCCGGTTGCTAAAGCATTGGCTTTTGAAGCGGAATTCTTGAGCTATGTCCGCACCCAATTGCCGGATGTGTTGAATGCGATTAATGCTTCAGGTGCGATGTCTGATGAAGCGGAACAAGCATTGACCGAAGCCATGAAAACTTTCAAATCTTCTTACGCTTACCAAGCTTAAGAACAGTAGATGAAAGGAGTCTGAAATGGCAATAGGAAAAGAGATTCTCACCAAAATTCGCAGTGTTCAAAATACCCAAAAGATCACTAAAGCGATGCAGATGGTGTCTACCTCTAAAATGCGGAAGACTCAGGAACGGATGCGTTTAGCGCGTCCATACGCCGAAAAAGTACGGACGGTAATGAGCCATTTGGCACAAACCGAAACCGATCATGGCATTAAGTTGCTGGAGCCGCATCGCGAAGTACGCCGTGCCGGTTTCATTTTAATGACGACGGATAAAGGTTTGTGCGGAGGGTTGAATGCCAACGTATTGAAGAAATTTTTGGCGCAAGTTCAAGAGTATCAGGGACAGGGCATTGAAGTCGATGTCGTGTGTCTGGGCAATAAAGGTTTGGCGGCTTGCCAAAGTATCGGTTTAAACGTGATTGCCAGTGCGGTGAATTTGGGTGATACGCCTAAAATGGAATTGCTGCTGGGACCGTTGACTGAAATTTTCCAACGCTATGAAAAGCATAAACTGGATGTGATTCACTTGGTGTATTCCGGTTTTGTGAATACGATGCGTCAAGAACCGCGTATGGAAGTATTGCTGCCTATCGGTCAAAATGAGATCGAAGAGGTTAACGCCGATTCCCAATATGTTTGGGAATACCGTTACGAGCCGAGCCCTGTTACTGTATTGGAATATCTGGTTCGCCGTTATTTAGAATCTGTGGTTTATCAAGCACTGGCTGATAACATGGCATCCGAACAAGCCGCGCGTATGGTAGCTATGAAAGCCGCTACCGACAACGCAGGCAATGCCATTAAAGAGCTGCGCTTGGTGTACAACAAATCGCGTCAAGCTGCGATTACCACAGAATTGTCAGAAATTGTTGCAGGTGCAGCGGCTGTTTAGGCCGTCTGAAACTGTATAGAAAATAGGATACGATAATGAGCCAAGGCAAAATCGTACAAATTATTGGTGCCGTAGTTGATGTGGAATTTCCACGTGATGCTATTCCGCACGTTTACGATGCCCTGAAATTGGACGAAACCGGTCTGACTCTGGAAGTGCAACAGCTTTTGGGTGATGGAGTGGTACGTACAATTGCAATGGGTAGTTCAGACGGTTTGAAGCGCGGTATGACCGTCAGCAATACCGGTTCTCCGATTGCCGTACCTGTGGGTCAGGCAACATTGGGCCGTATTATGGACGTATTGGGTAATCCCGTAGACGAAGCCGGTCCTGTGACCGCTTCTGAGACCCGCGCTATCCACCAGTCTGCACCTAAATTTGACGAGCTTTCAGCCGCAACCGAATTGTTGGAAACAGGTATTAAAGTGATTGACTTGCTTTGTCCGTTTGCCAAAGGTGGTAAAGTAGGTCTGTTCGGTGGTGCCGGTGTGGGTAAAACCGTAAATATGATGGAATTGATCAACAACATCGCTAAAGCGCACAGCGGCTTGTCTGTGTTTGCCGGTGTGGGCGAGCGTACCCGTGAAGGTAACGACTTCTACCACGAGATGAAAGATTCCAACGTATTGGATAAAGTAGCCATGGTTTACGGCCAGATGAATGAACCACCAGGCAACCGCTTGCGCGTTGCTTTGACCGGTTTGACCATGGCCGAATACTTCCGTGACGAAAAAGACGAAAACGGCAAAGGCCGTGACGTATTGTTCTTCGTCGACAACATCTACCGCTATACTCTGGCCGGTACCGAAGTATCTGCGCTGTTGGGTCGTATGCCGTCAGCCGTAGGTTACCAACCGACTTTGGCTGAAGAAATGGGTCGTTTGCAAGAGCGTATTACCTCTACGCAAACCGGTTCGATTACTTCCATCCAAGCCGTTTACGTGCCTGCAGATGACTTGACCGACCCGTCTCCTGCCACTACCTTCGCCCACTTGGATGCGACCGTGGTATTGAGCCGTGACATTGCCTCTTTGGGTATTTACCCGGCCGTTGACCCGCTGGACTCTACTTCACGCCAATTGGATCCGATGGTGTTGGGTCAAGAGCACTACGACGTAGCACGCGGTGTTCAGTCTACTTTGCAAAAATACAAAGAATTGCGCGACATTATCGCTATTCTGGGTATGGATGAATTATCTGACGAAGATAAACTGACTGTAATGCGTGCCCGTAAAATCCAACGTTTCTTGTCACAACCGTTCCACGTCGCCGAAGTATTTACCGGTTCCCCGGGCAAATACGTGCCATTGCGTGACACCATCGCCGGCTTTAAAGCCATTTTGAACGGTGAATACGACCACTTGCCGGAACAAGCGTTCTACATGGTGGGCGGCATTGAAGAAGCAGCCGAGAAAGCGAAAACCTTAAACTGAGGAGACCGGCATGAACATCATGCAAGTTGAAGTGGTCAGTAGCGAACAAAACATCTATTCAGGCGAAGCCAGCTTTGCGGTGGTTCCAACTGTACAAGGTGAACTCGGTATTTACCCGCGACATGAGCCAATCATGAGTTTGGTACGTCCCGGTGCATTGCGTTTGACTGTGCCGGATCAAGCTGAAGAAGTGTTGGTTGCTGTTTCCGGCGGTTTATTGGAAGTGCAGCCTGAGAAAATTACCATATTGGCGGACGTAGCCGTGCGCGGTGCGGAGATGGATCAGGAGCGTGCCGAACAGGCGAAGAAAGCAGCAGAAGACCGTATTTCCAAGGCGCAAGACGATGAATCTTTGGCAAAAGCACACGCTGCTTTGGCCGCTGCCATCGCCCAGCTCAAAACCTTGGATTATCTTCGTTCGCAAAAAAACAAATAAGCATTTTTGCTTCAAAAAAGCATGGTGAATACCGTGCTTTTTTATTGCATGACGATAGGAAAACCTCGCGTTGTTTACACAACAGGTTGAGAAAAATAAGTCTGTAAAACCTCAAAAGGCGTATCGCCTTTTAAGCCCTTATGCGGCTTAACCGGATGATAAAAATTCACAAAACGGCATAATGCCTTTTGCTGACGTTCCGAATCCTTAAACGGAAACTTATCCTGCCCGATTTCCATTAAGTTGCGGGTGACCCGCTCTGCTTGGCCGTTTGTGGTCATCGGGCAATACGGGGAAACTTTCGACCGACTATTGTTTTGCACACAGGCAGCCGGAAACGGATGTGCCGCATTGCCCCGATTTGATTCTGCAATACGTTTCATGCCATACTTGGCTTGTTTGAAACGGTCTCTTTCCATGGGCCGCTTTTTCAAACAAACCGCCGAAGCTGTGATTGCCAAGCATACCGGCCGCTTTCCATTGCTTAAAAGCCACATCATTACCGGCCGGCAGCCCATCACCAATTATCCCGAACAGCAAAAAGCCGTTATGCCCGTCATAACGGCAGCCGTCCCCTTTGTTCATGACTGTCCGTGTCCAACGCCGTTTTACCCGGCCGTATCCGACCCCGGACACAGCCCCGTCACCCGTATCCGGCTTTTAACGCTGCTGCAGTTTTGACGAACCCGGCATGCCCGACCACAGCACACTCTGCCGCTACCGTAACCGGCTGGCGCAAAACAATACCCTTTCCGAACTGTTGGATTCGATTAACCGCCAACTGGCCGGGAAAAGGCTTAAAAATCCAAAGTACCAAAGCTGCCGTTATTATCCAAACCGCCGACCGACGATAAGCAGTGACGAGGGATTGAAACCGATGAGGACGGTGTTGTTTCAGAAAACACACCCGGTAAAGA
>NZ_PXYY01000012.1 GCF_003013245.1 Neisseria iguanae | reverse complement strand
GCTTCCGGTACGAAAAACTGGAGGAGTTTTCTTTGTGGATTATTTGTTAATTTACAATTGGTTATCTTAATTTTTGCCGTCTGACATGACTACTAATCTACTTCAGCTCCTTTTCTTTTTAACGGGCAATAAAGTATCTTGCTTGGTATTCCCAACCACAACGGTATCAACCTTACCTTGTCGTTTTAAGATACCGAAAACAGCTACTTTGCCGGCTGCTCCGCAACCGCGTTTAACCTTTACGCTGCCTGCCAAAACAACCCCCGCCCAATCCGACAGAACCGTCAAAAACTTCATCTGCCTGAAGTTCCAAATGGTAAGCAATCACTTGGCGGATTTTACGGTAAAACAATGCTGCCGAATCAGGGGGGATGTCTAATAAATTGGCAGCTGCGCGGGCGGTAACTTCCAGTACAAAAATTCAATGCGTTTCTTTTGTACTTTTTTTGATAATTTACAGTTTGTTATCTTCATTTTTAAAGGTAGCATAACTGATAATCCAATACAGCCCCTTTTATAAAATTGGGCGGCAAATGGGTTAAGGCGGTTGGGGCCGCCCTCAACCACCGACCGGGAAAAACACGGGATTATGAGATGCCGGCTGGTTTGTTTTTAGCGGCTCTTGCCGCCGGCATTTGAGTGTTGCACTTGAAATACGAATGTAAGAACCTTTAATTTATCATACCTGTTAGTGCGGTAATTCACCACTTTTTATTTTTTGCTTGAAGTCGCGTGTTTCACTGACAATCACTTTAGACAACAGCAGCAAGGCAATCAGGTTCGGGATCGCCATCAGGCCGTTGAAGGTGTCGGCAGCCAGCCAAACCAAATCCAAGCTCAATACGGTGCCGAGCATCACGGTAACGACATAGAATACACGGTAAATATTGGCAAAACTGTCGCCGAATACGTAAGTCGCACATTTTTCGCCGTAGTAACACCAGCCCAAAATCGTTGAGTAGGCAAAGAAAATCAAGCCGATGGTCACAATCCAACCACCCACACCCGGCAGCAGTTGCCGGAAGGTAACAGTAGTCAGGGCAGCGCCACTCAATTCCGGTTTTACAAACTCACCGGCCACGTCCATCAAGCCTATTACCAACACGATCCCGGTAATTGAACACACCACGACGGTATCCAAGAAAGTACCGGTCATTGAAACCAAAGCCTGACGCACAGGGTGGTCGGTTTTCGCCGCGGCAGCTGCAATCGGTGCCGAACCCATACCGGCCTCATTCGAGAACACCCCTCGTGCCACGCCGTAGCGAATCACCATACCGAGTGTGCCACCTGCAACCGCTTCGCCAGTAAACGCGTCACGCAAAATCAGACCCACCGCCGGTGCAACCATATCCAAATGCATCAGCATAATAATCAGACCGCCCAATACATACAATACCGCCATCACCGGCACAATCACCGAAGCTGCTTTGGCAATGCCACGGATACCGCCCAAAATCACAATCGCAGTCAGCAAAGTCAACACCGCACCGGTCAAGCTTGGCGTAATGTTAAAGCTGGTTTGTACGGCTTGCGCTACGGAATTCGACTGTACCGAGCTGCCGATACCGAACGAGGCAAACATACCGAACAGCGCAAACGCATACGCCATCCATTTCCACTTGCTGCCCAAGCCTTTTTCAATGTAATACATCGGGCCGCCGGACATCTCGCCTTTATTGTTTTGCACGCGGTATTTCACTGCTAACACGCCTTCACCGTATTTAGTGGCCATACCGAAAATGGCGGTAATCCACATCCAGAATACCGCACCCGGACCGCCAACCACCACCGCAGTGGCCACACCGGCAATATTACCCGTACCGATGGTAGCCGATAAAGCCGTCATCAACGCACCGAAATGGGAAATATCGCCTTCATGGTCTTTGCCGTCTTTTTTAGAATGCGGGTGGAACACCTGTTTCAATGCGTAGCCCAGCATGCTGAACTGTAAGCCTTTGAGCAATACGGTCATCACCACGCCGGTACCGACCAGCAACACCAGCATAACCGGCCCCCAGACCCATCCGCTGACGACGTCGAAAAATGATTTTAATATCTCCATCTGCATTTATCCTCTGTATTTGTATTAAGACAGATTTATTTCAGCACAAATCGTTAATTCTCGCAATGTTATGTATACAATTTATATCGAAAATAATGACACATTTGTACTTTTATCAACTTAACTCCTTATTTTTAAATTTAAAATAAAATATTAAAGCCATTATAATTTTTCCAATTTTACTTTATTTTTTAAAAAATACCATTGAAATTGTCAACAATTTATCAAAATGCCATCTGAAACACGTTTCAGACGGCATTTAAATGTTAATTATTGCAGGGTGAAGCCCGCTTTGAAATCCAATTTCGGCACACCGACAATAAAGCGTTTGCCGATACTGGTTTCAAATTCATACGCCCCTTCGATGCTGCCCCAAGGCGTGCTGATTTGCGAACCACTGTTGTATTCATATTCTTCTCCCGGATACAAAACCGGCTGCTCTTCCACCAAGCCCGGATGGCCTACCGATTCGGTTTCACCATGCCCGTCAGTGATTTCCCAAAAACGCTGGCGCAAGGTCACTACCTCGTCGCTCCGATTACAGATGGTAATCACATAGTTGAAGGCATAACGGTCGCGATAGACGTCGCTTTGTCCGGCCACATAACGTGACCGGACATTGATTTCGATTTGATTCATGTTGTTTACCCCGTATGGTAATATTTTTTGTGAGTTTAATAAAAAACCATCATCAGATGACTAAGTATTTTGCCGTGATATTCTTCCGGTCAAAACATCGGATTGTTTACACAACCCACGCCGCGATATTCAAAACAATCAACGTCATGAATGCCGCGATGATATCGTCAAGCATGATGCCAAAGCCACCATGCACGCGCGCATCAAACCATTTTATCGGCCAAGGTTTGACAGCATCGAATAAACGGAACACGACAAACGCCGCCAGCCACCAATGCCATTTAAACGGCACAAATGCCAAAATCAGCAGTATAGCAACGATTTCGTCCCAAACAATGCCGCCGCAATCCTGAATACCCAATTCTTTCTCGGCATGGCTGCAAATCTGAATACCCCATACAAACAGACCTACACAAACCAACGCCAGCCACCAGCCGGAAATACCGAGCAAAGACAATACAAATGCAATCGGTAAGGCAGGGAGCGTGCCGAATGTACCCGGCGCAACCGGTGCTAGGCCGCTGCCGAAACCGAATGCCAAAAAGCATAGCGGCCTTTGTTTCAACCATGAAAAAGTTGGTTTAAAGTCAGCCAAAATGATCAAACCCTAAAGAAGTTAATGCAATTTCCAAGCCGTCGGAAACAGAGTTAACCACTTTCAGACGGCCTGAATCGGTAATTTTACCGATACGCGTAATCAGTGTGTCGGTTTGTTGCGAAGCAGCTTCCAATGCCCCACGGCAGCTTTCCGGTGCGGTAAACACTAATTCATAATCATCGCCGCCTGCCAGAGTATATTGCAACCACTGTCCGCGCGACAACGATTCTTTCAATTGCGGCAAAGTCGGCACTTGTTCTGCCCAAATTTCCGCCCCTACATTCGATGCCGTCAAAATATGGCCGATATCTTGTGCCAAGCCGTCTGAAACATCTTGCGCGGCATGCGCCAAATTCAATATTGCCTGTCCCAACGCGACACGCGGCATTGGCCTTAACAATTCCGCCTCACATTGCTGAAATACTTCCGATGGCAATTCACATCGTTTTAACAGGCAATTTAATGCCGAAGCTGCCAAACCGATTTTTCCTGAAACCCAAATATCGTCGCCGATTTTTGCCGCCTCACGCCGAAGTGCCTGTCCTTGTGGCAGTTCGCCGATAATCGTAACATTAAAAACCAAATCGCCGCGTGTGGTATCGCCACCGATTAAAATCATACCAAAGCGTTGTGCCAAGTCAAAAAGACTGTTGCAAAAACGACGCAACCAATTCTCATCCAATTCAGGCAAGCCAGCACTCAATAACACCCATTTTGGTTTTGCACCCATGGCCGCCATATCGGAAATATTCACCGCCAACACCTTCCAAGCCAAATCCTCAGGCAAAACATTTTCAAAAAAATGCTTGTTTTTCAGCAACATATCTGCGCTAAAACACAAATCATAACCACTTTTCGGACGCACAATTGCTGCATCATCGCCAATACCCAGTACGACTTGATGATCTTGCTGCTGATTTTGAAGATATTTTCGAATGAAATCAAATTCCGTCATCCAAGCTTCCTGAAAAAGTAAACCACATTATTAAAAAGGAAATAACTTTAAACCAAATTTCAAGAAATTATTTTATACAAGTGATCAAATAGCTTAATCTAAAACTGCATCATTTTATCCCAAAAATCGATGTATGCGTTTACTGATAAATCATCATATCTATTTTTTCAGACAACCTGAAGCAACCTTCTACCTAAATTTCCCATAAGCATCGAACTACAGGCCAGATAAAATCCAAAAACAAAAAAACCCGCCAAAGCGGGTTTTTTTAAACTTTAAACCTGATTAAGGTTTAGCATAACCGTGTACACCGTTATATGGTGAAGGAATCCAACCTTCATCAACAGCAGGGCGCTCGCTTTGTACGCTACCAGGCGTAACTTGCTTGGTCACCACGCTGCGGATTTTCACATCAACGCGACGATCTGGCTCAATACATGCAATCAGAGCAGAACGACGTTTCGCTTTAGAAACTTTTTTTCCCAAGTTAGCCACTTCGGCTTCACAAGTAGCAGTCATTCGAGCTTGAGACTCACCCAAGCCGACAGCAGAGATTTTTCCGGAAGGTACGCCACGGCTAACCAAGTAGTTAGCCACTACGTTAGCGCGACGCTCAGACAATGCTTGGTTGTATTGCTCCGAACCCATAAAGTCGGTGTGGCCTTCAACCCGTACGGTTTGTACGTTGGTGTTGCCCAAGCGTTGGGCCAAAGCGTTCAGGTTTTCTTGAGCTTCAGGACGCAGAGTATCTTTGTCGAAGCCGAACAGAGTCTTAGCAGACAACGAAACAGTCTCATCAACGTATTCCGGCTCTTCAACTTTAGCAACGGCATCACCACACTCAACACGGCCTTGGGTTGCTTTGTCGAAGTAAGTATTTTTCCAACATTCGCCGTAACTGTTACGCACGATTTCTTGAGATTGGCTGCTTACGGTGTAACCGTGTTTGGTATGCGCTTCGCTTGCCATTGCAGTGCCAGAAACCGCCAAGGCAACGAACAATGCGCTTAATTTCAGCTGTTTGGTCATTTTATTCCCTCATCAAATTGTTATGCAACGGATACTGTAAGAGCCGCTGCAACTTTACCAATATACAGGCCGCGGCATATAAAAATGGCGACAAATCGGATATATCAGGTTGCACTATAAAGAAGCTGAGGACAAACTGTCAATACTCGATGCCTCTGAATGATCATAAAACTGCCTGCTCCCTATTTTTAAATCATGCCGAAAAATCAATCTTGTGTCATTTATTTATGGATAAATCCCCACAAGCTTTACGCTATCGTTGCGCAAACGCAACAACATTTCAAACCACGCCCTTTTCTTTGTTAAGACTTTCTCATAACTGATTTAAATACTTCCCGAAAAAACAAAAACTTCCCAAAAAAACCTGATTCCCACCGACAAAATTAAATAAAATGTGCTAAATTAGGCTATATTTGTCGCACAATACCCACAGCTCAAACACCATGAAATTATAACAATACGCTACGCGCTTGAAGTATACTGCCATAATCCGAATGTTTCCGAAGCTGCCGACGCGCTGTTCACTTCCCAGCCCGGCATTTTCAAACAGATCCGTTTATTTAGAAGAATTGGGCATTCAGATTTTCATCTGCAGCGGCAAACGCGTGGAACCGGGCAAAGTGGTTTTGGAAATTTCGGAACGCATTTTGCGCAACGTACAAAATATCAAAAACATCGGCAGCGAGTTTACCGACCACGATAGCGGTACGCCATGCCTTGCAGCATATTTGGCCGATTTTGTGAAGCGTTATCCGAAAGTCAATTTGACCATCAAACAGGGCAGTCCACGAATAGTCAGCACCGGCGAAGCCGACATTGCCATTATCACCGAAAACTTGGACGGCCATCCTGAATTACTCAAGCTAAATTGCTATGATTGGAATCATGCCGTGACCGTGCCGAAAAACCATCCTTTGCTGGATGACAAAAATCCTATCGGCATTGGGGATTTGGTGGGCTTTCCATTGATTACTTATGAATTTTCTTTTCATTCAGGCGGCAGCATTTCGCGTACTTTTACGAAAGCCACGCCAGAGCAACTGGAAGTCGCCTTGGCCGCAGCAGATACCGATGTGCTTAAAACCTATGTCAAACTCGGCTTGGGCGCGGGATTGATCGCTGAAATGGCTTACGGTCCGCAAACTGATCAAGATTTGGAATTCATTGATGCCGCTCATTTATTCGAACCTTCACCTACATAGATTGCCATCCGTTCCGATACGTATTTACGCGGCTATACCTATGATTTCATCGAAATGTTTGCGCCGCATTTGAACCGTGAAACAGTCGGCCGTATTTTATATGCGCCGATTATGGAAGATTTCTCCATCTAAACGGTTTTTGCTCAAGATAAAAAGGCCGTCTGAAACACTCACGTTTCAGACGGCCTTTTTATCTTCAAGCCTTACATGGCATGCGCACAACCGGACACCATTTTTTTCAAAGCCTGTGAATCGAGAATCTTGATGTGTTTGTGTTCAACGCCAATCAAGCCTTCATGATGGAACTTCGACAGTGTGCGGCTCACGGTTTCCAGCTTCAAGCCTAAATAGCTGCCGATTTCTTCACGCGACATGCGTAAGATAAAATTATTGGCAGCAAAACCACGTGAATACAAACGGTTCGACAAATTCAATAAAAACGCTGCCAACCGTTCTTCGGCACGCATATTGCCCAACAGCAGCATCACACCTTGGTCGCGCACGATTTCTCGGCTCATTAAGCGGAAAAAGTGCGTTTGCAGGCTTGGGATGTTTTGACCCAATTCTTCCATGTGGGCAAACGGCAATTCACACACTTCGCTGTCTTCCAGCGCTACCGCATCGCAGCTGTGGACATGAGAACAAATACCGTCCATGCCGATCAGCTCGCCCGACATGAAAAAACCGGTCACTTGGTCGCGCCCGTCTTGACTGGCTACCGTAGTTTTGAAAAAACCTGCACGAATTGCAAACAAAGAAGTGAACGGCTCGCCCGCACGGAACAGATATTCGCCTTTTTTCAGACGGCGGCTCTGCCGGATGACGGCATCTAATTGGGAAAATTCGTTAGGCATCAAACCGACAGGCAAACAGAGTTCGCGCAAAGAACACGTCGAACACAATGCTTTCAATTGATGCGTAGAATTGTGTGTGGCCATAAAACAAACACCTTTTTTTATAAAAACTTTTTTCCTGACCGAGCTTCTCTTGACTCATATCAAGACAGGTTTAGCATAATGTGGCATTCTAGCAAATTAAATTGAATTTTACTAATTCGTTAATCAATATATAATCATACCGCTACCATCATGAAAACAATTCCAATACAAAACAACGAACTACTGGAATTTGACCGCGATTTGATTGCCAAGCTTCCGGCAAGCGGACCGCGCTATACATCCTACCCCACTGCCGACCGCTTCCACGAAGGCTTCCGTGAAGCCGAATATACCCATGCCCTCCGCCTGCGCAGCATGGGCGCGCTCAACAAACCTTTATCACTTTATATCCATATTCCGTTTTGCAATACCATCTGCTACTACTGCGGTTGTAATAAAATCATCACCAAAGACAAAACCCGTGCCGATGCCTATATTGAGTATCTCAAGCGCGAAATGGAATTGCTCGCACCGCATCTCAACGGCCGCCATCAGTTGGCACAGCTCCATTTCGGCGGCGGCACACCAACTTTCTTGAGCGACGACCAGCTCGAACGCGTTTTTGAGATGATCCGCAAACATTTCCAACTCACGTCCAACGGCGAATACTCCATCGAAATCGACCCCCGCAAAGTCAGCCGTGAAACGGTACACAAACTGGGCGAACTCGGTTTCAACCGCATGAGTGTGGGCATTCAGGATTTTGACTCGAAAGTTCAAGAAGCGGTCAACCGCATCCAGAGCTTTGAAGAAACCAGAGAAGTAATTGCTGCCGCACGCGAAGCCGGTTTCAAATCTGTCAGCGTGGACTTGATTTACGGCCTGCCGCATCAATCGGTTGAAAGCATGAAAGCCACCATCGATACCGTGTTAAGCCTCGGCCCTGACCGCTTGGCCTTATATCACTACGCCCACCTGCCGCATATTTTCAAACCACAACGCCGCATCGACACCAATGCTGTTCCGGACAGCGAAGAGAAACTCGATATGCTGCAATACTGTGTGCACACTCTGACCGACCGCGGCTATGTGTTTATCGGCATGGATCATTTTGCCAAACCCGACGACGAGCTTTCCACCGCCCTTAAAGAAGGCTGGCTGCAACGAAATTTCCAAGGTTACTCAACCTATGCCGATTGCGATTTATTGGCCGTCGGAGTATCCGGCATCGGCAAAATCGGCAGCACATACACCCAAAATGAGCGCGACATCAAAGCCTACTATGCCGCCATCGACGAAGGCCGTCTGCCGATTATGCGCGGCTATCAATTGAACCAAGACGACTTATTGCGCCGCAACATCATTCAAGATTTGATGTGCCGCTTCTCATTAGATTTCCAAATTTACGAAAGTGTGTTCGGTATTCCGTTCCGCCAATATTTTGCCGACGAATTGGCCGACTTGCAGCATCTGGCCAAACTGGGCTTGCTGCGCCTGAAACTGCACGGCCTGACCGTCACCCCCAAAGGCCGCTTTCTGATTCGCAACATCGCCATGGTGTTCGACTACCATTTGCGCCATAAGGAAACCACGGCGAAATATTCGCAAACCGTTTAACCGTCTATACCCATAGCAAGGCCGTCTGAAAACTCCGCTTGGCTTCAAGCGTATTTTCAGACGGCTTCTCTATATCTCATTGACTTTACAAACATAAAGCCCTACTATGACAGAAAAACGATACTTCGTCCCCCATCATGCAGCAACCCGACTTCTTCACTATTCCCAGCCCCTGTATCGGCGTATGTGAAGCCAATACCAAAGGCTATTGCAAAGGCTGCCTGCGCAGTCGTGAAGAGCGGCTTTACTGGCAGCAGATGAACGACGACCAAAAACACCAAGTCATGCGCCTGCTGAGTATGCGCAAAAGCAAAATCCGCAACCGCAAACCCGACTTGCCCACCCCTGCCGATTCTCCGCCTGCCGGACAAATCAGTTTTGATTTCTAATGCAATCAGGCCGTCTGAACATCTTAGACGGCCTGTGACATTTACCAACACCCCATCTTGAGCGTTACCAACGTGCAGTATTTCTTATTCGTCTGAGCAAACTCAAGAAGACACAGGAAAATTAGTAGACGTGTTACGTGATAAGGTAATTCAAGAAAAGCATAATTTTTTTGAAGAAGGTATATTATTTAGGAATAGCGAGGAATAAAGCAGGGTGTGCTTTTTTTAAAATCGCAAGGCTATAAGGTAGAAATGGCGGAGGTTGCCGCGACACCTTTTCGCACCGCACTGCCCGAACGCTTACCCATCTGTATCATCTGTCTACGCGTTCTACAATGCGGTGCTTTGAACCGTACTCAAACCTGAGATTTTGCCAAGGTCTCACTCTGTCTGTCAACGGCTTACAGAAGCAACCCTGCAAACCCCGCCACTAACGACATAATCAGATTGACCATCGGCCCGATAACCAACCATAAAACGCCGGTCACCAACAAAATCAGGATAATCCAAGTGCCGTAAGGTTCGAGCTTACGGTATTGCATGGATTGTTTCGCAGGCAGGAAGCTGTCGACAAAGCGACTGCCATCCAAAGGCGGAACCGGCAGCATGTTCAACACGAACAATACCGCATTGACGGAAATGCCGTATTGCGCCATTTTCGACATCGGATATTGATAAGATTCAGGCGCATGCACCGCTGCCACCGCCACCAGCCCCCACCCGAACGCCATCACAAGGTTGGACAGCGGGCCGGCAATCGCCACCGTGCGCATACCTAAACGGGCATGGCGGAAATTACGTGAAATTACTGGTACCGGTTTCGCCCATCCGAACATGAATCCGGTAGTAAAAAACAACACCGCCGGCACCAACACCGTACCAATCAAATCAATATGCGCCAAAGGATTCAGCGTCAGCCTGCCCATTTGCTCGGCGGTATGATCGCCCCAATAACGCGCCGCATAGCCGTGTGCTGCTTCGTGTACCGTAATCGCCAACAGCACCGGCAGCACCGCCAGTAAAAAAATACCTAAATTAAAATTCTGAAACATGGTTTTCGCTCCGCAGAAACGTTGTTTCCTTCGGAAACAACGTTTTCCCTAACACAGGCTGTCTGAAATGCCGAACAGCCAAAAATATAACAGATTTTGTAGATATGGGTACAAAAGTATGGATTCAAGGCAGTGGGACAGATAACTAGGCCGTCTGAAACACCGCTATTTTCAGACGGCCCAAACTGTTTCTTTTGCTATGGTTGCGTGAATGAACAACGACCATATTGGGTGGCTGGATTCTTGAATCCGACATTTGCTTAAAAAGCCAGGAAACCTTTTAAATTCAAGGTAAAGTTTGCCCTTACGGGCAAAGTCCGGATACGGAGTAGCCGACCTGCCTTGTGTGTCCATGTTTAAGTTAATCCGCTATATTTCGTGGTTTTTCGTCAAAAAGCCCCTCGTTCTTCATTACCTGAACACATCTCCGAATGTATAGCGGCACAGCTTCCAATCGACCTGCACATCTTTCACGTTTTCCTGCGCCAGATACACTTTTTTGCCGAACTGGAACGCTTGCAATATTTCAGACGGCCTTTACTTTTTGTGTTTTACAAACCAAACAAAGTCTTGTCGCCTTTGCCTTCACGAATCAATTCCGTCCCGTCAGTCATATCAATAACTGTGGTCGGCTCGGTGCCGCACCAGCCGCCGTCAATCACCAAATCCACGCTGTGTTCCAAACGGTCGCGGATTTCGTAGGGATCGGTCAGCGGTTCGTCATCTTCTGGCAGCATTAAAGTGCAGCTCAGCAGCGGTTCGCCCAATTCTTGCAGCAAGGCCAAGGCAATTTGATTATCGGGCACGCGCAGTCCAATGGTTTTGCGTTTGGGGTGCATGGTGCGGTTGGGTACTTCTTTGGTGGCGCCGAGAATAAAGGTGTAGCTGCCCGGGGTGGCAGCTTTAAGTTGGCGGAACTGGCTGTTGTCGACTTTGGCGTATATGCCTAACTCGCTCAAATCGCCACACATTAAGGTAAGGTGGTGTTTTTGGTCGATTTTTCGGATATGCAGGATTTTTTCCATCGCATTTTTGTCGCCAAGCCGACAGCCAAGCGCATAGCAGGAATCGGTGGGGTAAACAATCACACCGCCGTTGCGCACGATGTCGGCGGCCTGCCTAATCAAACGGTCTTGCGGGTTGTCGGAATGGATGGCGAAAAATTGTGCCATGTTTGCGTCCTTTTCGGTTTAATGGTTTTTGGTTCGGCACATATTGTAAAACTTATTAATTGAAAAGACAAAAGACCCTTAGATTCGCATTTGGAAAGCAACACTTGGAAGCAGGGTTTAAACTTTCTCAAGAATAAAACATTTGGTGTTTCATAGCCAAGTGTTTTATTCTTGGTCTGTGATTCAAAGTATCTTGAACTGCGCTGCTTCTAGGTTTTTTACAAACCGGGAAAATGCGTTTATGCGTTCTCCAACAATGGCCGTACGGTATCTGATACCGACCCGGTCAGGTACTTTGACGCGCACCTGTTTTTTGCTGCTATACGTTTTTCGGTAGAGTTTGCTGCAAATGCGCAGGTGTTGTCGAAGTGTACCGTCCGGGCTGCATCTTTCGATAAAGGCGTAGTAAAAAGCAACGGCGACGCGTTCCAGCTAGGCGTATTGGACTTTTGGGGACGGTGCCTTTATTTCCACCGGCTATTTGGCCTACATCTGCGTGTATATAGCAGTAGATGATGCTGTGGTGCCGTTTTGATATGGTGATGCTTTTTCAGATATCCGAAAATCTGCTCGGGGCTGAGTTTCAGGATGAACAGGATATTGATGTATTCTGTGAGGCTTTCGGTCAGTTTGTAAGGCTTTCGCTTTTGCTGCTTTTGGGCGGTGTAACGGTTTTGTGCTCCACCGGCTTTGTATACGCCATCTTTGCCTTGGTGTCGTTTGATTTCCCGAATAATGCTGTTTTTGCTGCGGTTGAGTGCTCTGGCAATTTCTGCGGGGCTTTGCTGGTTGAGATGGTGCCGGATATGGTACCGTTGGTCTTGGGGCAGGTGTGTATCTTTCTTGTCAGGAAGGCTGTATGCCACCGCATACCGGCTTTTTTGTTCATGAAAGTTGCACTTCAAATGCAAATCTGCCGGCCTTTATAACTATATCTCTGATTTTTTTCGAACAAAAATTATAATCTCAACCCTTAAACAATCAAGAAGTGATGCCGCCAAAATAAAAATTATCTAATACATATATAAAACAACAAGACCCATATAACCTAAGACCGTACTGAAACTTCCTATCATAGTAACCGACTCCAAAATGCCTGCCATTGAACAAAGCTCCGATAACATTCTCAATTCTTCAATCTCTGGACTGAATGAAACGGGACTTGATGAGTAATATTAACTGCCTCTATAAGCCTTTAAAGGCTGTCTGAAACAGATTCTTTCAGACGGCCTTTCATCTCAATTTAAAGCAGCGGATTCACAACCGCCCTACCCGAATCAATCTTCATACACCTCCATCGGCGGACAAGAACAAACCAAATTGCGGTCGCCATAGACATCGTCCACGCGGCCTACGCTCGGCCAGAATTTGTTTTCGCGCACATACGGCAGCGGGAACACTGCTTCTTCGCGGCTGTATGGATGCATCCATTCTCCGACGGTAACGTTAAACGACGTATGCGGCGCGTTTACCAACGGGTTGTCGTCTTTCGGCCATTCGCCGTTTTGCACTTTCAACACTTCCTGTTTGATGGCTTTGAGTGCGGCGATGAAGCGGTCGAGTTCGGCTTTGCTTTCCGATTCGGTCGGCTCAATCATCAACGTCCCGGCCACGGGGAAAGATACAGTCGGTGCGTGAAAGCCATAATCCATCAGGCGTTTGGCGATATCGGTTTCGGTAATGCCGCTTTCGGCTTTTAGCGGACGCAAATCGACGATGCACTCGTGTGCCACGCGGCCGTTTTTGCCGGTGTAGAGAATCGGATAATCTCCGCTTAAGGCCCGGGCGACGTAGTTGGCATTGAGCAACGCCCATTCGGTGGCCTGACGCATGCCTTGTTTGCCCATCATGGTGACGTACATCCATGTAATCGGCAAAATGCCGGCCGAACCATACGGTGCGGCGGATACGGCACCCATGCCTTCCGTTGCGCCTTCAACAGGGGCGACAACGTGGCTTGGCGCAAACGGTGCCAAATGGGCTTTCAGTCCAATCGGCCCCATGCCTGGGCCGCCGCCGCCGTGCGGAATACAGAAGGTTTTGTGCAGGTTCATGTGCAACACGTCCGCACCCACTTCGGCCGGCTGCATGATACCGACTTGCGCGTTCATGTTGGCACCATCCATATACACTTGGCCGCCGTTATCGTGAATGATTCGGCAAATGTCGCGGATGCCTTCTTCGTACACGCCGTGGGTGGACGGATAGGTAATCATCAGCGCCCCCAAATGGTCTTTGTGCTGTTCGGCTTTTTCCTGCAAATCGGCCACATCGACATTACCGTTTTCATCGGTTTTGACCGCGATGATTTTCATGCCGAGCATGGCGGCGGTAGCCGGATTGGTGCCGTGTGCCGATTGCGGAATCAGGCAGACGTTGCGTTCGGTGTCGCCGTTGGCTTCGTGGTAGCGGCGGATGGCCAATAAGCCGGTATATTCGCCCGACGCACCGGAATTCGGCTGCAGGCTGACGGTATCAAAACCAGTAATCGCTTCAAGCCGGGTTTGCAAACCTTGGAGCAATTCGCGGTAACCTTCGGTTTGCTCGGTCGGCGCAAACGGATGCAGGTTGGCAAATTCCGGCCAAGTAATCGGTATCATCTCACTGGTGGCGTTGAGCTTCATGGTGCAGCTGCCGAGGGAAATCATGCTGCGGTTCATCGCCAAATCGCGCTCTTCCAATTTTTTCAGGTAGCGCAGCATTTCGTGTTCGGTGTGGTAGCGGTTGAATACTTCGTGCGTGAGAATGTCATCTTTGCGCAACAGGCTTTTTTTCAGGCGGCCTGCCACTTCGCCGCTGCAATCCACAGCGGTTTTGCCGGTAAACAAAGCCGCCAATACTGCCAACTCGCCGACTGTGGATTCTTCGCTGAAAGCGACCGCGATTCGGGTTTCACCGACACGGCGTAGGTTGTAGCCGGCGTTTAAGGCATTTTGATAAATTTCAGCCGCTTTATCACCGCATCCAACCAAAACGGTATCGAAGAAGGTTTCATGCACGACTTCAATGCCGTCTGAAACCAAGGCATCAGCAAAGGCAGAAGCCAGCGCGTGAATGCGTTGCGCAATGCGTTTTACGCCTTCCGGGCCGTGATAAACCGCATACATGCCGGCCAAATTTGCCAGCAACGCTTGCGCGGTACAGATGTTGGACGTGGCTTTTTCGCGGCGGATGTGCTGCTCGCGGGTTGACAAGGCCATGCGTAAGGCCGGTTTGCCTGAAGCATCTTTCGATACGCCGATAATGCGGCCGGGGGCGGAGCGTTTGAACTCGTCTTTAAAGGCAAAATAAGCCGCGTGCGGGCCACCGAAACCCATCGGCACGCCGAAACGCTGCGTGTTGCCCAAAGCAATGTCGGCACCCATTTCAGCAGGCGATTTGAGCAATACCAAGCTCATCACATCGGCCGCCACCGCCACAATCACCCCTGTTTCTTTCAGACGGTCGATAACATCGGTCAAATCAACTACATCGCCGTCTCTGCCGACATATTGCAATAAAGCGCCGAAATATCCGCCGTCGGCCGCTGTCGCAAAATCGCCGATTACCAATTCAAAATCAAAATACTTGGCACGCGTTTTCATGACGTCCAGCGTTTGCGGATACACCCGCTCGTCCACAAAAAAACGTTTGGATTTGGATTTGCCCACGCGTTTGGCCATCGCCATTGCTTCGGCGGCAGCGGTGGCTTCGTCCAGCAAAGACGCACCGGCGGCTTCAAAGCCGCTCAAATCAATACACACCTGCTGAAAATTCAACAAAGCCTGCAAGCGTCCTTGCGCGATTTCCGCCTGATAAGGCGTATAGGCGGTGTACCAACCCGGATTTTCCAAGACGTTGCGCACAATCACATTCGGCAGACGGGTCGGGTAATAACCCAAGCCGATATAGGATTTGTTGATTTTGTTTTTCGCCGCGATTGATTTGATTTTATCCAATGCTTCGGCTTCGGTCAGCGCATCGGGCAAATCAAGTTCAGACGGCATACGGATAGATTGCGGCACGGTGTGATTCACAAAATCCGCCATGCTTTTTTCGCCGAGGGCAGCCAACAGCGCTTCTTGGTCAAGAAAGCTGATGTGGCGCGCGGAAAATTCGCTTTTATCGAATAATTCGTTTAATTTCATCTATTTACTCCTTTTAAACAGGCAGGCATAAAAGCCCGTCAATCAGCGTTCAGACGGCCTTACTATCAGCACAAGCCTCTGAAAAATATTTAATCTACTATACTTTTCTTTGCAATATTTGATACACAAACAACCCACCCACCATGCACACACAAGGGCATCCAAATAAGCCGTTGGAAACGGGACACTTCCAGCATAACACCAGCGTCTTCAACACCATCTTTTACGATAAACCCAAAAACACCGCCATACCCAATGGCACCATGGGAAAATACATATTCCATGCCACAGCAAACAGCAAGCTCAGCCACCCAACATCATCAAAGGGGCAGTCTGCCTCCATAGACATCAGCCAACATCTCTAAAATCACCGCCAGCCATTTTGCCGCCAGCAAGCCCGTGACGTATTCGCAGTCAATCAAAGCAGCAAAATTCAATTGGTTGCCGCCTTGCCGTTTCCCAATATGGCCAGGTAATATATCGACACCGCACCAATCAAGGCGAAACACGCGGCTTTCGTCTACCGATAAACCTCGGTAGCCTGACCATTTTCCGCCACAGCCACGATCATTGCACGCGGCACCACCTCTCGCCCCAAAAAGCGAACCCATACCTAAAGTGACAATTTGCAACAAAGCGTGCCAAGTGTTCGCACGAAAAGGTGTGGCTCCGCCTTGCAAGGCTTTTTTCAATTCCACCAACGGTTTGCAATAACAGTCACCATTACCAGCCGACACCGGTCACCAAGCCGCAAGCGAGCAACACCTACAAACAGCGCAACGTCATGGCTTGTTCCACCCTTTCGCGGGACGACATATGTGCATCCCAAAAGCAGCGGCCAAACGCATATGCTCTACCGTATGCAGCAACACGGCAAACAACACGCCGATGACCAGCAAAGAAGAAAGGAAGCGTATATTGGGTTCTAATACATTCATTATTGTTTTAATTCATTATTCATTGTTTTTACAGATACTGCCTAGCGGTATTCATTTGATTCAATCAAGCAGCGGTTTCAGACGGCCTGTTTGCCATACCTTTGAACACAATGCCGATGGCCAGCACCTGCACCGCCAGCAATGCCCACACCACACCGTACCAATCGGCGGCCTTAAACGCCAAACCGCACAACCACGCGCCAAACGTACCGCCGCTGTAATACGCCATGTAATACAAGCCAGAAGCCAGCGAACGGCCTTCTTTGACATTGGCAGCAATATAATTGATGGTCGCTGCCTGCGTGATGAACATGCCTGACGACATCAACACCAACCCGACGATAATCAACGGCAAACCGGCCGACAAAGTCAGCAATACCCCCATCACCGACACGCCTGCCGCCAGCAAAATCATTTTCACACTGCCCAAATGCGTCATCAGCCTGGCCGACAAAGGTGTAATTACCATGCCGATCAAATACACGGCAAAAATATTCGCCAACGCGCTGCTGCCCAAATGATAGGGCGCATCCGCCAAATGCAGGTTAATGTAGGTAAAGCAGCCGACCAAAGAAAACAGCACACAGCCACCCAACGAACATGCGGCAAATACATAGCGGTTATGCAAATGCGACTTCAACGTATTCAAGGCCGTCTGAAAATTCGGTTTGGGCACAAAATTCTGCGATTTGGGTAACTGCTGCCACACAAACACCGCGCAAGCTAAACTCAATACCGCCATCACATAAAATGCCGTGTGCCAGTCAAACCAATCGGCCAAATGCCCCAACAGGAAACGGCCGAGAAACCCACCCAACACCGTGCCCGACACATACATCGTCATTAACTGCACGACTTCGCTTTGGGTAAACTCTTCGCCGATTAAGCAATCAGCACCACCGTAATCCCCGGCACTGCCAGGCCCTGCAAAAAGCGCAACAGCGTAAACATTTCAATATTCGGCGACCACGCCAGCAGCATGGTCGGCAAAGCCAGATAAATCAACGACCCGACCACAAACAACTTGCGCCCGAAGGCATCCGACAACATACCCATAAACGGTGACATCAAGGCCACGCCCAACACCGTCGCCCCCACCGACAAACCTGCCTGCACCGCCGTGGCCTGCAAATCCGCCATCAAAACCGGTAAAACCGCCTGCACGGAATATACCTGTAAAAAGGCAGACATCCCGGTCAGCAAAACAGCGGTTTTTAAAAGATTGTTCATTTTCATATTATCGTTGCTGAGGTACCGCCACACTCCGCCCCAATCATTCGTCCGTTACCGACAAACAGCAAATCGTCAGCAGCCATAAGGCTCCGAATTGGCAGGCTGCATGGAAAATCTTTTATGTTCTGGCAAGCAGATATGGAGCCGGCCGGGTACGGCCGTTTTACCCGTTACATTTTCAAGCAGTAAAACCAAAGGCTGCCGGCTGATTTTCTGTAGAATAAGGTATTGCTATCGCAGTCTGCTGCAACGGCTGCAATGCCGCATAATCCGTTTTATCAATCAGCACCCTATGGCTGATTAACTCAAAAACAAACACACGGGACAGGTCGGATGCGCCGTATCCTACCTTCGCCCGCAAGGGCAACTTTAATTTGAACTTAAACGGTCTCATGGCTTTTTAAGCAAGTGTCGGATTCAAGAATCCGACCTACCTGCGCCGCCATGATTCATCTAACCGGCTATACCTTGCGGCAACTGCATCCATATCAACCAGCTGTTGCGTGGCAGAACCCTTTCAGAACGGCCACTGAATCAAAGATACCCGGCATCAGCCGGCCAAACACAAACGGCACCGTCACGATAATCAGCAAACTTCCGGCAACAGGTTGCGTAAAGATTACTTTGTGTAAGTTACAAATGGCCTCAGGATTGTTTTGTATCTGCTTTCATATTCAGTGCAAAGCCGCAGGTAATCCATCACCTCCTACCCTAACCTTGCAGACAGCCTCCGCCCGCTTCGCCCATGCCGCCAAGGTCTTCTGATAAACCGGGCAACGCTCGTTATGCGCACCTTTCAAATAACCCGTACTCATCAAAAATTCGCCGACAATCTCACCGCCGACAAATTTAAAATGCTGTTTAAACTGTTTTACCCAAGCCGCTTTATCGCGGGGATGATGGACATCAAGCCAGTTTTTAAACGAACCGTATTCGGCCTGCAAACGCAAAATCGTACGCGCATTCCGAATGACCGCGTTAATTTTCAGGCGGTTGCGCACAATGCCGGCATCACTGAGCAGCCTTTGAACATCCTCATCATCAAACGCTGCCACTTTGGCAATATCGAAACCGGCATAGGCCGTCTGAAACGCGTTTTGCTTTTTCAGCATCAGCGTCCAACTCAAACCTGCTTGGTTGATTTCCAAAACCAACCTGCCGAATAAGGCATTATCGTCGTCAACCGGAAAACCGTACTGGTGGTCGTGATAATATTTGTTCGGGTCATCGGTATCGGGCGGCAGATTATGGACAAATTCGCAATAATTCATGTGTATTCTTCAAAGCATAAAGGCCGTCTGAAAACGAATCATCTTTTTCAGACGGCCTTTTACGGCAGATTAGTCCACTTCATCAGCGTATTGGTCGGCAGTCAGCAAACCATCCAAATCGGCGGGATTAGCGGGTTTGATTTTGAAGAACCAGCCTTCGCCGTATGGGTCTCTGTTGGCGGTTTCCGGTGCGCCCGGCAAATCGTCGTTCACGGCCACAATTTCACCTGCAATCGGCGCATACACGTCAGATGCGGCTTTCACTGACTCTACCACACCGGCTTGCTCTTCAGCCGCCAGGTTTACGCCGACTTCCGGCAACTCAATAAACACAATATCGCCCAACAATTCTTGTGCGTGATGGGTAATGCCGACAGTTACCGTGCCGTCTGCTTCAGTGCGCAGCCATTCGTGGCTGACAACATATTTCAATTCTGCTGGGATATTGTTCATGAAAAACTCCTCAAAGGATAGGGTTTGTTATTGGGTTTAATGGGCTTTCAAACGGCCTTTTACATGCTGTCTGAAAAATATTTTGTTCGGAAGCGGCTTTGCTTATCTGAAATTTTTATGTTTGTAAAACTTACCTTTGTAAAAATCCCTTAAAGTAACAAAATCGCCTTCCCTTATTCTTTTCCCGCCCGCAGGACGGGGATAGGCTGCCGTCTTGTCAAAAGTTAGCAGTTTCAATCAATTTAAACGGGCTATTTTATCGTTTCAGACGGCTTATTGATTTTTAGGCCGTCTGATAAACCATCAGTCAAATTGTTTCTGACCATTGCGCACAAACGGCAACTTCAGCACACGCACGTCCACTTCTTTACCTCGAATCAACACCTTAGCCACATCACTGTCAAAATCTTTCGGCACACGGGCAATGGCGATGGATTGTTTCAGGCTTGGTGAGAATACGCCGCTGGTAGTGATGCCTTGGCCTTTACCGGTCACGACTTCCATGCCCGCACGCAACACGCCGCCTTTATCTAACAGCAAGCCGACTTGTTTCACTGCCACACCTTTTCCTTTCAACGCAACCAGCGCGGCTTTACCGACGAAATCACGGGCTTCGTCTTTCAAATCCACCGTCCAGCCCATACCGGCTTCGAGCGGGCTTGTGCCGTCATCCATATCGTTGCCGTAAAGGTTCATGCCGGCTTCCATGCGCAAGGTGTCGCGCGCGCCCAAACCGCAAGGCTGCACGCCTGCCGCTTGCAAGACTTTGAAAAATTCGTATGCCTCGGTTGCCGGCAAAATCACTTCCACACCGTCTTCGCCGGTGTAGCCTGTACGGGCGACAAACCAATTGCCGCCGAAATCATATCCTTGGAATGGCTTGAGTGCACTGATTTGCTCCGCCCATTCGGGTTTGACGGTTGATAATTTCGCTACGGCTTTCGGACCTTGTACGGCCAACATCGCCAAATCGGTACGCGGCATCAAGTTCACACCGAAATCCTGGCCGATTTTCTGGAATTGGGCAAAGTCTTTTTCGCGGGTCGCGCCATTGGAAACAATGCGGTATTGCGTTTCTGCTTCGTTCATGCGATAGACGATTAAGTCGTCGATGACACCACCGTTGTCATTGAGTAAGGCAGAATATAAGGCTTTGCCGACAAAGGCTAATTTATCGACATCATTAGCTAACAGTTTGCGGAAAAAGGCTTTGGCTTGTTCTCCGGCCGCATCGGTAACCAACATATGGGATACGTCGAACATACCGGCATCAGTGCGTACGGCTTCGTGTTCGGCGATTTGCGAACCATAATTTACAGGCAATTCCCAACCGGCAAAATCAACCAGCTTGCCGCCTGCTTCCACATGGTTTTGATGAAAAGGGGTGACGTTCAGGGCAGTCATATCAAGTTCTCCGGGTATATATTGGGTATATATCGTTGCCATCGGTGCGTTGCTGTTTTTATCTGCACGAATGGCCCTATCTGTCCTTGAACCTGAGATTTTCGGCACCGTGTCGTTTCGACCGCAATCTGCTCATTGCGTGCCACTTGGCAACGGGTGTCTGAATGGCGGTTCAGACGGCCTTCTCCCCTTCGGTGGGCATGATGTGGCATCATGCCTCTCTCCAGATGTTTTATTTCAACGGGCAGTCCTTTTACCTGAGCGATTTAAGGGCGTCTGCGCCTTCGGTGGCTACTTATAGTTGAGAAGCAGCGCTCTCCTGCACGTTTTCTGATTATGGCGTGAATCTTTTTTTTGGGCAAGCAGTCTTTGGAATTATTTTTAAACAGCCTATTAATATTAAAATATTAATAGCATTAACAAATTAATTTAGCTTAAATCTCCGTTTTTAACACAGATTATTTTTCTAAAGATTATTTATTGAACTGTTGTATGTTAAGTTTACTTAGCTTAAGATTATAAAAAACTGTTATCCTTCATTTTTTTAACACTCAGGCCGCACGAAATAAAGGGAGATAATATAATGGCTCAAATTACTTTGGATAAAACAGACCTTAAAATTTTACAGGTTTTGCAGGAAAACGGCCGACTGACCAACGTCGAGCTTTCCGAGCGCGTCGCCCTTTCCCCCTCCCCATGCTTACGCCGTCTGAAACAATTGGAAGATGCCGGTATCATCCGCAAATATGCAGCTTTATTGTCACCCGTTACCGTCGAGCTGGGTTTGCAAGCATTTATCCGCGTCTCCATAAGCAAAGCCGCCGATGCGCGTGACGATTTTTCCCGAGCCGTGCAGAATTGGCCGGAAGTGTTGAGCTGCTTCGCACTCACCGGCGAAACCGATTATCTGCTGCATGCGTTTTTCACTGACATGAATGCATTCTCCCATTTTGTATTGGATACCTTATTGTCCCATCATGGCGTACAAGACGCACAATCAAGCTTTGTGTTAAAAGAAATCAAAAACACCACTGCCCTGCCGCTGTCACATTTGCAGCAGGATTAGCCTTTTCTTTTGACTGATCCTTTGCACCAAATATAACAAGGCCGCCTGAAATTACTTCAGACAGCCTTGTTATTTGCTATAATAACTGAGAATTACTCTTAAATAAATTGAAATCTGATGAATATTCCGGCAACCCAAACCGTTATCGGCCACACCAAGCAATGGCTGGAAAAAGCCGTGATCGGTCTCAGTCTCTGCCCGTTTGCTAAAGCGCCGTATGTGAAAGACCGCATGCGCATTGTGGTTAGCGAAACCACGCATTTAGACGGCTTTCTGGAAGATTTGGACCGAGAGTTGCAGTATTTGGGGGAGACATCTGCCGACGAATTGGAAACTACTTTATTGGTGCATCCGACCTTATTCGGCGATTTTTTGCTGTTTAACGAGATGCTCGATATTGCCGACGAAGCAGTCGCGGATAACCAACTGCAAGGGGTGGTTCAGATTGCGCCGTTTCACCCGGATTTTCAATTTGCCGGCACTGAAGCCGACGACATCAGCAATTACACCAACCGCTCCCCTTACCCGACGCTGCATCTGATTCGGGAAGACAGCATCGCCAAAGCCACCGAAGCATTTCCCGAGGCAGCGGCGATTTTTGAGCGTAATATTGCTTTATTGGAAGACATGGGACAAGAAGGTTGGAATCAATTGGATATCCCGTGCTGCCCATTTCAAAAACCTGAATAACACCATGATTACCCGTTATTTTTTCTGGCTTTGCGGCGCGCTGGCATTGACGTTGGGCATACTCGGTATATTTCTGCCGATTCTGCCGACCACGCCGTTTGTTTTACTGGCGGCAGCCTGCTGGGCAAAAGCATCACCGCGTTTTCACCGCTGGCTGCACCGGCATCGCTACTTCGGCCCGATGGTGCAAAAATGGGAACACAACCACGCCGTGCCGCGCAAAGCCAAAGTATTGGCCGTGAGCATGATGACGTTTTCTTGTTTGTTTTTATTCTGGCAATTTCCCGAACGCTGGTGGGTTGGCGCGATTTCATCAACCTTTTGCGCCTGTGTGGCGGTTTGGATGATTCGCCTGCCGGAAGCATAGCCGGCTTACTTTCAGACGGCCTCAAGGCTGATTGATGCAAAAAAGCGTTAAAAGCAATTTGTTAATATTTTTCGATAGTCTTTTATTATTTAATTAAGCTACTGTTTTAAATAATTTTTATTTAAATATCAAAAATGCGTCCAATCTGCCGCAAAATTTTTAGCGCATTTATTTGATTCAGCCTGATACTCTTAGTCTAGTTTCCAGAACTATTTTCCTTTACAATCGTTTGCGACAAGCTTTAAAGCTTAACGCGCAGTGTCGTACATTTTTCAGACGGCCCTGAGGTTTTACCACGATAAGAAAAAGGAAACATATGCGCCTACCTCTTTTCTCCCTATCCATGCTGATGATGCCGGCGTTTGCCCAAGCCGCCAACTTCAGCGGCGACTCGCTGAGTCTGCTTTGGGGTTTGCCCTTCGCAGCCATTCTGCTATCCATCGCCTTAGGTCCTTTACTGTTGCCGAAAATCTGGCATCATCATTTCGGTAAAATCACCGCTTTTTGGACGGTGCTCTTTTTAGTTCCGTTTGTACTCTATTTCGGCTTCACTGCCGGTATTCAAGTCGTAGTACACGCCATGGTGGAAGAGTACATTCCGTTTATCTTGTTGCTGTTTGCTTTGTACACCATTTCAGGCGGCATTTTAGTTTGGGGCAACTTGCACGGCTCGGCCAAACTCAATACCACCCTGCTTGCCATCGGTGCCGTGTTGGCTTCGGTTATGGGTACCACCGGTGCAGCCATGTTGCTCATTCGTCCGCTGTTAAAAGCCAATGACAACCGCAAGCATAAAGTGCACGTGGTCGTGTTCTTTATCTTCTTAGTGGCCAATATCGGCGGCGGTCTGACCCCATTGGGTGACCCGCCTTTATTCTTAGGTTTCTTGAAGGGCGTTGACTTTATGTGGACGGTGGTTCACATGTTGCCGCCAGTGCTCATCAGTGTGGTGATTCTCTTGACCGTGTTCTACTTCCTAGACCGCCACCTGTATTCAAAAGACGATGAAATCGTGCCGCACGACCCGTCTCCAGACAGCAGGCTGCAGATTTTCGGCAAAGTGAATTTTATTCTGCTGTTGGGCGTAGTTGGCGCAGTATTGATGTCGGGCATTTGGAAACCGGATCATCCCGGCTTTGAAATCTTTGGCAGCCATTACTTATTGCCAAATTTGGTGCGCGATATAATTTTGCTGTCTTTGGCAGTAGTTTCTCTGCTCATCACACCGAAGCAAGTGCGTGCCGGTAATGAATTCAACTGGGAACCGATTACCGAGGTGGGCAAACTGTTTGCCGGCATCTTCATTACCATCGCACCGGTATTAGCCATTTTAAAAGCCGGTGAAAACGGAGCCTTGCGCGGCGTGGTATCGATGGTCCACAACGCCGCCGGAGAACCGCTCAATACCATGTATTTCTGGATGACCGGCGTATTATCGGGCTTCTTGGATAACGCCCCGACCTACCTGGTATTCTTCAACATGGCAGGTGGCGATGCGCAATCTTTGATGGCAGGCCCCCTGTTCCATACCCTGCTGGCTATTTCGATGGGTTCGGTATTTATGGGTGCATTGACTTACATCGGTAACGCACCGAACTTCATGGTCAAAGCCATTGCCGAACAACGCGGCGTGAAAATGCCGAGCTTCTTCGGCTATATGGTGTGGTCGTTCGGTATCCTGTCGCCATTGTTTATCCTGCACACGCTGATTTTCTTCGTGTATGAGATTTTGTAAGGCTTAATAATCATCAAAGCCGTCTGAAAGTATTTTCTTTCAGACGGCTTGTTTTGTTAACCAGCCTTTACAGCGTATCGGTAATTTCTTTTAACATTTCAAACAGGTTAGCTTGTTTGGCTTCGCCGTAAATATATAGTTCAACGCCATAATATCATCAGCCTGAACACGTGCTTGCAGATTGAGCAGTTGCTCGCGCACGCTCTCTTTGCTGCCGACGATGTCTTCGACCGGCATTTGTTTCACAGCTAATTCTTGATCATAACTCCAAATGGTCGACATGTCTTCGACCGGCAGTTGCAGCGGCTTCATTTGTCCGCTGACCACACCGAGAAACTGTTATTGTTGCGAGGTATGCAGCAAATGTGCTCCGTCGCTGGCGCCGGCGGCGGCGATGTTGACTCAGATGATGACTTCGAGTTTGTCTAAATATTTCGATGGTTTAAAGCCGTTGGGGTATATTTTTACTGCCATTTCCATCATGCGCGGAGCAAAGTGGCTGGCGAACACATACGGCATACTAAATTTGGCAGTGAGATACGCGCTTTCGATGCTGGAACCGAGAATATAGAGCGGTAGGTTTTTATCCATCGCCAAATAGGCTTTAACGTGGCCCTGCTCGCCTGTGCTGCCGAAATGGCGTTGGATGGTTTGGATGTCGTGCGGGAAGTTTACCGACATGTTTTGCACATTGCGGCGCAAGGCCATGACGGTACGCGGGTTAGTGCCCGGGGGCGGCCACACCTAAGTCAATGCGGTCGCCGCACATGGTCGCCAAGGTGCCGTATTATTCGGCCGCGACCAACGGGCTGCAGTTGGGCAGCATGACGCCGCCGGTACTGACACGGATGGTTTGCGTGTTGGCTAAAATATGGCTGACCAGCAATTGCGTGGCCAAACTGAGCAGGTTGGATATATTATGGTGTCTGGCAACCCAATAACGTTCGTAACCGACACGCTCGCCAGTCTGCACCAGCGTCAGCATAGATCCGATGGCTTCTTTTTGGGTTTGGCCCTTGCGCAAGGGCACAAGGTTGAGCATGGATAGTTTGAGCATAATTGTTTCTGATTGCGTGTGGTTGTTTCGATATGTATAAACAAATAAGGCCGTCTGAAACCCATCATTTTTTTCAAGATGTTTTTTGTTAGTTTGTTTCAAATTGTCAACAAAAGCGCGCTGATTTTTTGCTACAATACCACCCAGTACGACGATATGCATATTAATAAGGATCAACATGAAGCTAGCTGTTGTCGATTACGGCATGGGTAATTTGCACTCAGTGCTGAAATCCGTGCAAGCCGCGCAAAAATTAGCCGGTTTGCAGGCTGATATTTTTCTGACCGACAAACCGGATGAAGTCTTGGCCGCCGACAAAATCATTTTCCCCGGCCAAGGTGCCATGCCCGACTGCATGAACGCATTGCAGCAAAGCGGCTTGGGCGAAACGGTTTCAGACGGCCTGGAGAATAAGCCGTTTTTTGGCATTTGCGTCGGCGCACAATTATTGTTCGACTACAGCGAAGAAGGCGACACCGCAGGTTTAGGCTGGTTTACCGGTGATGTAAAACGCTTTGCCGCCAACCGCCATGACGCTAACGGCGACAAATTAAAAGTGCCGCACATGGGCTGGAATGCCGTACATCAAACCCAAAGCCATCCTTTGTTTGCCGGCATCGCGCAAGATACGCGTTTTTACTTCGTACACAGCTATTACTTCGCACCACAAAACAACGATATCATATTGGGCACCAGCGAATATCCGCAGGAATTTGCCTGCATTATCGGCAAAGATAATGTGTTTGCCACCCAATTCCACACCGAAAAAAGCCACGACGGCGGCTTGTTGCTGTTACGCAATTTTTTAAACTGGAAGCCGTAAACGTTTGGCGTAAAACAAACCGTGTCGAATCCGGACAGATATGCTAAAATTTGCTAAATTATGTAAAATGATTTACATATCATGATTTTCTCTTTTCAGATGGCCTGGTGCTTGAAAGGCCGTCTGAAACCAACTTTGGAAACGCTATGTTATTAATTCCTGCAATTGATTTGAAAGACGGCCAATGCGTGCGCCTGAAACAAGGCTTGATGGATAAGGCTACCGTATTCTCCGACACACCGGCGCAAACTGCCGAACATTGGCTCAAACAAGGCGCGCGCCGACTGCATTTGGTGGATTTGAACGGGGCCTTTGCGGGCGAACCGAAAAACTTCCCGGCGATTAAAGAAATTTTGGCTGCTGTGGCGCAACACATTCCCGTGCAGCTCGGTGGCGGCATCCGTGATTCGGCCACCATCGAAAAATATCTGGATTTGGGCTTGACCGACATCATCATCGGTACCGCAGCCGTGAAAAATCCCGAGTTTGTGCGCGAAGCCTGCAAAGCATTCCCCGGCCGAATCATCGTCGGCCTCGATGCCAAGGAAGGCATGGTGGCAATCGACGGCTGGGCAACCGTGACCGAACATCACGTAATTGATTTGGCGAAACAATTTGAAGACGACGGTGTCAACAGTATTATCTACACCGACATCGGTCGCGACGGTATGATGAGCGGCGTGAACATCGATGCCACCGTCAAGCTGGCCGAATCCATTAAAATTCCGGTAATAGCATCCGGCGGTCTGACTGATTTGAACGACATACGCGCCTTGTGTGCGGTAGAAAGAAGCGGCGTAACCGGCGCGATTACCGGCCGTGCGATTTACGAAGGCAACATTGCTTTCACCGAAGCGCAACAGCTTGCCGATTCACTGGTTTAATTGATTTTTCACCAACACAAATCAGGGCTCGGCCGGTTCCGGCTGCTGCTCTGTAAAAATTTCATTGCTTTGCCGTGACATAAAGCCATACAGACAAAGCCGTTTTATTAATTCACTTAGAGGTTTAAACATGCTGGAAGCATTCGTATTAGCTTTTTGGTTGATTTGGTCTGCCAACCGCGACATTTATCCGCTGACTGAAAGTCTGTGGTTTACCATCCTTGCCGCCATCATACGGCAGCTGATCGCTTTTGCCATGCCGGAAATCGACGGCTATTGGGCGGCACTCAACGGTATTTTGTGGGTTTATGTCGCCGCCGTATTCATGATGGTCAACCGTTTCAGCAACGGCTTCATGACTACGCTGGTGATGGCTCCTATCGCAGGTATCGGCTATTTCCAGCTGCTGCAATATCTGCCCGATTGGGTCAACGGCTGGCTGAGTTAAACAAAGGCCGTCTGAAAATTAAAACGTTTTCAGACGGCCTCAAAGCTGTTGCGCACACCGCAACTGCTTTTAATTTATAGGAACCTTTTTAAATGGCATTGGCAAAACGCATTATCCCCTGTTTGGACGTTGACAACGGCCGCGTTGTCAAAGGCGTAAACTTTCTCGGCTTGCGTGACGCAGGCAACCCCGTTGACGTGGCCAAACGCTACAACGACGAAGGTGCCGACGAGCTGACCTTTCTCGACATCACCGCCTCTTCCGACAACCGCGACACCATTTTGCATGTGACTGAAGAAGTCGCCTCGCAAGTGTTTATTCCGCTCACCGTCGGCGGCGGCGTGCGTTCGGTGGCCGATGTGCGCCGCCTGCTCAATGCCGGTGCCGACAAAGCCAGCATCAATACCGCTGCCGTTACCAATCCTGATTTGGTCAACGAAGCCAGCGGCTTTTTCGGCTCACAAGCGATTGTGGTTGCTATCGACGCCAAAGCGGTCAACCCCGAAAACACACGTTGGGAAATTTTCACCCACGGCGGCCGAAAACCGACCGGCTTGGATGCAGTGGAATGGGCGGTTGAAATGCAGAAACGCGGTGCCGGCGAAATCCTGCTCACCAGCATGGATCGCGACGGCACCAAAATCGGCTTCAACCTGCCGCTCACCCGTGCCATTTCCGAAGTCGTGGATATTCCGGTAATTGCCTCCGGCGGCGTGGGCAATGTGCAACACTTAATCGACGGTGTGAAAGAAGGCAAAGCCGATGCCGTGTTAGCGGCGAGTATTTTCCACTTTGGCGAAGCCAGCATTCACGAAGCCAAGCTGGCGATGCGGGCGGCAGGAATTGAAGTGCGGCTGTAAGATTTCAGACGGCCTGTTGGTATTGGCAGACAAAGGCGGTCTGAACACGGTATGATGTTGGCTGTTCATACCGCCGCTCCTTACCCCAACTCAAAAAGCAAAAAGTTTCAGCCATTTACCCCATTCAGTTTGAAATTTAAAACACACACCACACCAAGCTTATGGAAATTGATTTCACCATCGGGCAATATCTGCTCATCGGCTTTTTAGGCATCGTTGCCGGCATCATCAACATGATGGCGGGTGGCGGCTCAAACCTGATTTTGCCGATGTTGATGATGTTCGGTGTGCCGGCCGATGTTGCCAACGGCACCAACCGCGTCAGCGTGTTGCTGCAATCCGTATCCGGCACCCACGGTTTTCACAAAGCAGGCAAGCTGCCCACCTACGATTTGCGCGGCATTATGGTACCGATGATGTTCGGCGGCATAGCCGGTGCCTTATTTGCTTCTTTTGCGCCCATGGATATTTTGAAACCTTTATTGCTGCTGACCATGCTCGGCGTCGCGGCAGTAGTGGCGTTCAAACCGAATCTATTGCTGCGCAAGCCCGGTACGCAGCCGATTCGGGTTGCCGACAAACCCAATTCGCGTTACGCTTTGTTTTTGGTCGGTATGTACGGCGGTTTTGTGCAAGCGGCGGCAGGCTTTTTGCTTCTGCCCGCGCTGGCCGGTTTGCTGAAATACGACTTGGTGCGCGCTAATGCGCTGAAAGTATGCTGTACCTTGGGCTTCACCGCCGTAGCGTTAGCAATTTTCGTCGCTCGCGGCCAAGTGATGTGGGATGTGGGTTTGGTGCTGGCTTTATCCAGCGCGCTGGGCGCGCGTTTGGGCGTGAAAACCGCCATCAAGCTGCAACCCGAAACCCTGCGCAAAATCCTGTTTGCCATGACTTTAGCCGCCGTGGTGTTGGCCTTTTTGAAATAATTTTTTCAGGCCGTCTGAAAACTTGCTACAGACTTTCAGACGGCCTGTCAGGACATTCCGGCATGAACACAAAAAAACTACTTTCCGCCGTCAAATTCGACGAAAAAGGCTTGGTGTGCGCCATCGCCCAAGATTGGCAAAGCAGCCGCGTGTTGATGGTGGCATGGATGAACGCCGAAGCCATAGCCAAAACCGCCGAAACCGGTTTTGCCCACTATTACAGCCGCAGCCGCCAAAAACAATGGATGAAAGGCGAAGAATCCGGCCACACGCAAAAAGTCCGCGAACTGCGCCTGGATTGCGACGGCGATGCAATTGTAATGTTGGTCGAACAACACGGCGGTATTGCCTGCCACACCGGCCGCGAAAGCTGTTTTTACCAAAAATGGGACGGCGGGCAATGGCAAACCGCCGATGCCGTGTTGAAAGACGAAAACGAAATTTACGGCCACAACCAGCAATAATGCCTGCGGCAGACGATTGACGAGTTTGCAGGCCGTCTGAGCATTTCAGACGGCCTACCCCATTCCCCCATCAGAACGGAATCCTTATGAACAGCAGCGTATTAAGCGAAATTCAAAACGTGATTGACTCGCGCAAGGGTCAAAATCCCGAAGAATCTTATGTCGCACAGCTTTTGCATAATGGCAAAGACAAAATCCTGAAAAAAGTCATCGAAGAAGCGGGCGAAGTGTTGATGGCGTCCAAAGACGGCGAAGCGGAACACTTGGTTTACGAAACCGCCGATTTGTGGTTTCACAGCATGGTTTTGCTGGCGCACCACGGTTTGCGTGTCGAAGATGTCGTAGCCGAACTTGCACGCCGTCAAGGTTTGTCAGGGTTAGTTGAAAAAGCCGCTCGCAAAGACAGCTGAAACTGTATTACAATCAGCCTTGTTCGATTTCATGCCGTCTGAAATTTCAGACAGCCGCATTGGAGTGATACCGTGAGCGACTGCATTTTCTGTAAAATCGTGGATAAACAAATCCCTTCCGCCAGCGTCTATGAAGATGCCGATATGTTGTGCTTCAAAGACATCAACCCATCTGCACCCGTGCATCTCTTGCTGATTCCGAAACTGCATTTCGACTCGCTGGCACACGCTGCAGCCGAACATGAAACACTGTTGGGCAAAATGATGCTGAAAGTGCCGAAAATCGCGCAAGAAGCGGGTTTGACCAACGGTTTCAAAACCCTAATCAACACGGGCAAAGGTGGCGGGCAGGAAGTATTCCACCTGCATATCCACATCATGGGCAGCCCTGCACAATCTCGACAATACTGAACTTAACCATCTGAAAAAATCAAAGGAATTCACCATGGGTAGTTTTTCTATCTGGCACTGGCTTATCGTATTGGTCATCGTCGTTTTGGTGTTCGGCACCAAAAAACTGCGCAACGTCGGCAAAGACTTGGGCGGTGCGGTACACGACTTTAAAAAAGGTTTGAACGAAGGTGACGAAAGAGCCGGCAAAGACGAAGTCATCGAGCACAAAAAAGAAGACAAAGCTTAATCCATGTTTGATTTCGGTTTAAGCGAACTCCTACTGCTCGGCATCATTGCGTTGATTGTGCTGGGACCCGAACGTCTGCCCAAAGCCGCGCGCACGGCCGGCCAATTGGTCGGCAAACTGCAGCACTTGGTCAGCAACGTCAAGCAGGAGCTCAGCGTGCAAATTGAGCTGGAAGAGTTGCGCAAAGCCAAGCAGGAATTTGAATCGGCAGCCGATCAGTTACACCATGAAATGAAGGAAGTCGGTAACGAAGCACAAAACAGTCTGAATACGGTTTCAGACAGTCTCAAGCCTTGGGAAAGACTGCCTGAGCAGCGTGTGCCTGACGATTTCAAAGTTGGTGAAAACGGTATTTTACTGTCCGAAATCAAAGACGACATTGCGAATCCAAACGCCGAGCCGGTTGAAATTCCGGATGAAAACGGCCAGCCAATCGCTCAACCTGCGCCCGACCTTACGGAAACAGCGCAAGACGATGATGCCGCCGATGCCGATAAATTATGGCACGATTACCTGACTTCGGCCACCACGCCGTATCAAGCGCCGGAAGTCAGCTATGTGGAAACTGCACCTACCTACTCCCTCGGCATGCATACCGCCACCCTGCGCAAACAGGCCATGCAGCGCAAACGCGATATGCGTCCGAAATTCCGAGCCAAACCGAAACTTCGTGTCCGTAAAACATAAAAGTGAGTAAACGGTGTCTGATACGCCCATCCAACCATCCGAACCTACGACCCAGCCGTTAATCGAGCACCTGCTTGAGCTGCGCCGCCGACTGATGTGGATCATCATCGGCCTATTGGTCTGCTTTTTGGCGCTGATGCCGTTTTCGCAAACCCTGTATTCATTTGTCGCACAGCCGCTGATGGCCAGCCTGCCCAAAGACACCAACATGATCGCGACCGATGTGATTGCACCGTTTTTCGTACCGGTGAAAGTGACGCTGATGGCGGCTTTTCTGCTTTCGCTGCCACACACGCTTTATCAGGTTTGGGCTTTTGTCGCGCCGGCGCTGTATCAAAATGAAAAGCGATTGATTACACCCTTGGTGTTGTCCAGTTTTATCCTGTTTTTCGTCGGCATGGCCTTTGCCTATTACTTGGTCTTTCCAGTGATTTTCCAATTTTTGGCCAGTGTTACCCCCGTCGGCGTGAATATGGCAACCGACATCGACAAATACCTGTCGTTTATCTTGGGAATGTTCGTCGCATTCGGCACCACGTTTGAAGTGCCGGTAGTCGTGGTTTTACTGACACGCATGGGCATCGTCAATACGGCGCAACTCAAACTCGCGCGCCCTTATGTGATTGTGGGCGCATTCGTGATTGCCGCCATCATCACGCCGCCTGATGTGCTTTCGCAGATTTTGCTGGCTGTGCCGCTGATTATTCTGTATGAAGCAGGCATTTTGTTCAGCCGCCTTACCAAACCGATTAAACGCGGCGGCTCAGGCGGTGAAGCACAATCCCCTGCCCAAATTGAGGCTGCTGGCGAAAATTAATTTATCGGCCGGGATTTTAGCATGGCGGATTAAGTCCGAATCAAGACAAGGCAGAGAGCCGCAGGCAGTACGACAAAGCGAGTCAACCGTTTTGATTTCAGATAATTCGCTATATTTAAAGATCGCAAAGGCCGTCTGAAGGCAAACCACAGACCTTTCAGACGGCCTTGTACAGTCTGACGGCAAGCTGATTTTAGATTACCCTATTGCTTTAAAGTGGTTGGAACATGGACAATTCATCCAAACATTGGTCTCATTATGCCGCGTCAGTCAGTTTGATTGTACTGATTATCATGTGCGTGTCATGGGAATTATGGATCGCACCGCTGCGGCCTGGCGGTTCGTGGCTGGCATTAAAAGCCCTGCCTCTGTGTCTGCCGCTGGCCGGTATTTTGAAAGGCAGGGTTTATACCTACCAATACGGCTGTATGCTGATTCTGATTTATTTTGCCGAAGCGTTCATGCGGATTTTCGATGCCGTTCCTGCCAGCCGCATGTGTGCGGCGTTAACAGCGGTATGCTGCGTAGTATTTTTTATTGCCTGTTTGTTTTTCATTAAAGATGCACAACGAAAGGCGGTGGCCTGATGTCCCAGCATTTTTCAGACGGCCTGCAAAACGAATGGAATGTCCGCCTGCTGCCGGTATGGCTGGCTTTTTTGTGGATAGGCATTGCGCCGTTTGTGTCGCTTTACCGTGTCGGGCCTTTATCTAGCTTTTATTTGGAAGCAGGGTCATTATTGGGCGCGGTAGTGTTCGTGTTGGCAACAGCTTGCTACGGTTTGCTCAATGTACGTTTGCCTGCCGCCGGTACTGCTTTTCTAGTGCTGGCCGCCTTTTGGTGGCTGCAAGCGCGTGTCTTGGACCTGACTTATCCGGGCATGAACGACATGGTGGCGTGGACGTTTGTCATTCTAGCCTTGGCGGCTTGGGCAGTACGCGGCTGGATAGCGGAATACGGTCAGGAACGCATTGTCACCGTGTTCGCATGGTCGCTGCTGTTCGGCACGCTGATTCAGGCAGTGATTGCCTTTATGCAGTTTAAAGGCTGGGCGGGCGAAGAAATCTTCAAAGGCATTTTGGCTTATGGTGGCCGCAATAATGTCAGCGGCCAACTCGGCCAGCGCAATCATCTCGGCCATTATTTGATGTGGGGTGTATTGTGCGCCGCTTATTTGTGGGCTGCACGCAAAATGCCCGATTGGCTGGGCGTGATTTTGGTAGTGTTCGTAACCGGCATACTCGGTTTGGTCAATTCGCGCACCATCCTCACTTACGTCATCGGTGTCAGTGTGCTGCTGCTGTTTTGGCGCGTGTTGGTCGGCCGCAAAGCCAACCGTTTGCTCGGCATTGTGGCATTTGCGATCACTTGCGTGGTGTTATTTCAATTTTCAATGGGCATGTTGCTTGAATGGTTCAGCAATGCAAATTATGAAACAGCTGTCGAACGCGCCAGCAACAGCAGTTTTGAAGGCTCATTGCGCCAAATAGAATGGCGCAAAGCATGGATTGCATTCCAATCCGCACCCCTACTCGGCCACGGTTGGAACAGCTACGCTTTACAAAGCTTTTTAATCAATGCCAACGAGCAATATTTTATAAACAACATTCTCAGCGTCCTATTCACCCATTCACACAATATCGTCATGCAGCTTTTGGCAGAAGTCGGCATCATCGGCACCTTGCTGGTTGCACTTTGTCTGCTGGCGGCCGTTTGGCGCATGCTAGTACGTCCTTATCATGCGGCTTCATTGCTGCTATTGGCTTTGATAACCGTATCGCTGTGTCACAGCATGTTGGAATACCCGCTTTGGTATATTTATTTCCTTGTACCGTTCGGTTTAATGGCATCACTGTCGCCTGCGCGTTATCACGATATTTCAGACGGCCCCGTTCAAGCCAAACGCCGTAATTTCTCAGGCGGTTTGGCGGCCATTTTGCTGATTGGCGGCATCTTGAATTTAGGCTGGGCATACACCGACTTAATCAATTACAGCCGCCAGCCGAAAACCGAAACTGCCGCCGAGTCCGGCCGTAAAGCCGCCGGACTCGAACGCATAGCCGGGCAGCAGCCCATGCTGCGCTACTATGCCGAACTGAGCCTGACGCGCCGAGCCGATCCGACCGATCCGGTTATCCGGCCTTGGGCAGAAAAAGCCGCACTGAATGCACTGACTTACCGCCCTTATGCCAACGCACATCAAGTCGGCCTGTACCGTTACCGCCAAGGCAACACGCAGGCCGGCGAACAATGGATGCAGGCCGTGTATCACTACTATCCGTATATGATGTCGTTTTACGAGGGCAAAATCCGTGCACACAAAGTATTCCAACCGCTGCTGCCTACGCTCTTGTCTGTCTGCAAAACCTTCCAGGCCGACCCGAAACACAGCACTGTCAAACCTTGCGGCCAGGCGAATTAGTCTCTGTCCGCACCTTTCAGACAGCCAGAAACCTTTGTAAAACCTCAGATTCGAGTGCAGTTCGAAGCGTCAGCATCACATAATGCGAAGATATATCCATAGCCAGGCAAGCGTTCAGGAAGCGCAGCGCGAAAAAATAAGCCAAAGACGGGGATTTTACAAAGGTTTCGACCCATTGATCCACCAAGGCCGTCTGAAATGTAAAAGCCTTTACATTCATTGCAAAAAAGCGCAAAAGCATAGAAAAAGAAGCTATCAACAATAATGCAATGCGTGTTAAGATAAGCGCTATTCTTGATTCACTGCTTTTGTTGACAACCAAACAAAGGCAGCGCATACAACCACCGAAAAGGAATTCTCATGAGCCGCGTACTACTGGTAGATGACGACGCTTTATTGACCGAACTGTTAACCGAATACCTGACTGCCGAAGGCCTGAACGTACAAAGCGTTTCGGATGGAGAAGCCGGCGTGCAGGAAATCTTATCGGGTCAATACGACGTGGTCGTATTGGATTCCATGATGCCGAAAATGAACGGCTTGGACGTTTTGAAAAACGTCCGCACCCAAAGCACCGTGCCGGTTATCATGCTGACCGCCAAAGGCGACGACATCGACCGCATTATCGGCTTGGAAATGGGCGCCGACGACTATGTACCGAAACCCTGCACCCCGCGTGAATTGCTGGCCCGTATCAACGCCATCCTGCGCCGCGCACAAAACAATGCCGAACAGAGCAACACCCCGAACAGCATTGCCGTGAGCGATGTCGTTCTATATCCGGCCAAACGTCAAGCCGCCATCAAAGACACACCTTTAGAATTGACCAGCACCGAATTCAACCTGTTGGAAGTCTTGATGCGCCATGCCGGCCAAGTAGTCAGCAAAGAAACCTTGTCTGTAGAAGCATTAGACCGCAAACTGGCCAAATTCGACCGCAGCATTGACGTACACATTTCGAGCATCCGCCACAAATTGGGTGATGCATCACTGATTCAAACCGTGCGCGGCTTAGGCTATTTGTTTGTTAAAAACTAAGATCCAGCCTCATGAAACTGTTTCAACGCATATTCGCCACATTTTGCGCAGTAATTATCTGTGCAATCTTTGTGGCGAGTTTTTCATTTTGGCTGATGCAAAACACTTTGGCCGAAAACCAGTTTAATCAACGCCGTACCATCGAAACGACATTGATGAACAGCATCGTCTCCGCATTCCGTTCACGCGGCGATGCCGGTGCACGCGAAATTTTGATAGAATGGCAAGACAGTCCTGTTTCCAACAGCGTATTTGTCATTCTCGGCGACAACAAACGCGATATCCTCTACCGCGACATCGACAGCAAAATGGTCGAACGCGCCCGCGCCTTTGCCATCAATAACCCGCAATCCGATTTGGCACACATCGAATACGACCGCTTCGGCGAAGAGTATCTCTTTTTTGTACGCGGCTGGGACAACCAACAGGCCCAGCGTCTACCAAGTCCTTTGTTTATTCCCGGTTTGTCGCTGCCGCCGATTTGGCACGAATTCATTATCCTGTCCTTCATCATTCTTGCCGGCTTACTGACCGCCTATATATTGGCATCCAACATCACCCAGCCCATCCGTATTTTGGGCAACGGCATGAACCGAATCGCCAATGGTGACTTGGAAACCCGTATTTCGCAACAAGTTGACAACCGTGACGACGAATTGTCCCATCTGGCGCAGCAATTCGACAAAATGGCGGAAAAACTACAAAAACTGGTTGCCAAAGAACGCCACTTGCTGCATCACGTTTCGCACGAAATGCGTTCTCCGCTTGCCCGCATGCAGGCTATTGTCGGCCTGATTCAAGCGCAGCCGCAAAAGCAAGAGCAATACCTGAAACGTTTGGAAGGCGAGCTGACCCGCATAGATACCTTGGTCGGCGAGCTACTTACCCTGTCGCGTCTGGAAACTTCCAACATGCCGCTGGAGAAAGAAAACCTGAAGCTGATTCCGTTTTTGAGCAATTTGGTGGAAGACAGCCAAAGTGTGGCACAACAAAACCATCAGTCCGTTACTTTACAGATTCAGGACAAAATCCCTGAAACTGCCACCATTTCAGCCAATGAAAGTTATTTATACCGTGCTTTTGACAACGTGATTCGTAACGCCATGAATTACAGTCCGAAAGGCAGCGACATCAAAATCAATATCGGCCAAGACAGCAAAAACTGGATTATCAACGTCACCGACAACGGCCCCGGCGTAAATGAAATACAATTGCCGCATATCTTCACCGCATTTTACCGTGCCGACTCCAGCGCCCACAAACCGGGTACCGGCCTAGGTTTGGCTTTGGCCAAACATATCGTCGGGCAGCACAACGGCAAAATCATCGCTGAAAACATCAAACCCAACGGTTTGAACATGCGTTTCATTTTTCCGAAAACCAAACCTTCCAACGAAAAAGACAAAAACGCCGCACCGGGATAAACCGGCAAAGGCCGTCTGAAAATACACTTGCCTTTCAGACGGCAGGAGATGTTGAAAAAGTCGAACTGTTGACACTTTTTATACAGAACAGCTTTTGTTTTTTTGCTGAAACGATTGTTTTAGGATTTTTGGATATTCTCAAAACCATGCTGCTTTGCCGTTCCTTCCGGCATTTTTGGCAACACTCGGCAATCCCGAAACCGATCTTCAAACAAAAAAAAACAAAAAGTATATAACCGCTGGAATTTTCTACGCATTAGACTTTTGCAAAACCTCAGATTTGAACCCCATTTAAAACAGGCGCATCGCAGAACATGCAGCTATATCATATAGATAGGCAAGCGTTCGAGAAGCGCGGCGCGAAGAAATGCACCCCAAATGGGAATTCTGCAAAGGTCTCAGCCTTTTCGTCTTGAGTTATAATGATGGCAAACGAAAGAGCGATTATGAATACACAGCCCATGCCCGGCTATTTTTTCATGCCGCAGCACATTATCTTAGTTGGTGCCAGCGAGCGTCCGCACAGTTTGGGAGAACGCATCCTGACCACGCTCATCAGTTCTCCGTTCCAAGGCAAAATCACACCAGTCAATTTACGCCACAAAACCGTGGCCGGCTTGGCGGCCTACACGAATCTGAGTAAAATCGAAGGGCAAGCCGATTTGGTGATTGCCGTTACCCCTCCCGACAGCTACGAATCACTGTTTAAAGCCTGCCGAAAAAAACAACTTCACCACCTGATTTTGATTCAAGATTGGGAAAGTCTGAGTGAAGAAGACTGGCAAACCACCCGGCAAGCCATTCAAAAGCATCACGACCCAAAGCTAAACATCAGTGTATGCAGCCCTGCCGGTATCCAATTGCCAGCTCAAGGCTTGAACATCAGCCTACTGTCTGATTTTCCGGCCGGCCATGTCGCCCTGTTAACCGGACAAGCAGCCGTCAGCAGCGAAATTAATGCCATGCTGCGCCACATGCGGCAAGGCGTTTCACGCCACATCAGCCTGAATTACAACCTCAGCCCCACTTCTGCCTCCGACTGGATTAACCGCTTCGGCCACAACCGGCACACGCGTATCGCCGTAGTGCATCACAATCCGGCCGAAAACCAGCGCAAACTCTTTAGCGCCATCCGCCATTTTGCCCGCCACACACCGATTATCGTGTATTGCACCCATGCGGTGGATGATACCGAACGTGCCATTCTGGAAAGTCTGAGCCACCATTGCAACTTCTTATTAACACTCAATCACAACGAATTGGCCGCCGCGCTGCATGCCTGTTTGTCCGAAATCAAGCCGAACAACCAACTCACCGCGCTAGGCAACACCCCTGTCGGCTGGTTGCAACCTGCCGCCGCCAAACTGGGTATTCAACTGACCCTGCCGTCTGAAAAACCAAGCCTGCAAGAAGGTTATCTCGGCAGCATGCCCACTGCCGCACATTACCGCAGCACAGCCGCGCAACAATTGCAGCAAAACTACACCCAAGCCTTACTTGCCGTGATCACACCGAGTGCCGAACACAATGAAACCGCCATCGGCAAAATGCTGAATCATCTGGCACGACAAACCGACAAACCTTTGCTTATCAGCAGCAGCATTTCAGACGGCCTGCTGCATTTCCCCAATCCAGAGCAAGCCTTGCAAACCCTATATTTACGAAATATAGCCGCCCGATTGCAGCAAGTTCAAAATGAAATCGCACCGGCAAAATCAGGCCGTCTGAAAAACATAGATAGCGCAGCCGTTGCTGAAGCCGCCGAACAAAGCGATGCAAAACGCCTGGCGGCCGCACTGCATCTGCCTGACTATCAAAACGGCAATACTTACCCTTTGACAAAATTAGCATTCAGACAGCATCCCCAATACGGCGTCATCATCAGTGTCACCGACTTAAACCGCACCATTGTCGTGCTGCCGCCATTTACTACACTCGATACCGCAAGGCTGCTGCGTTTTGCCGATTTGAACCGCTATCAGGATGCCATCGAGCAATTCATCCACAGCATGAACGCCTTGGCGCAAAACCCTGACATCTTCAACGGTGAAATCATTCTGAACATCAGCAGTAACCAAATCAGCAGCAATTTCAAACTGCCTGCCAAACCATTGTCCGCTTCCCATAAAAACAGCAAGCCGCCTGAAAAAAAAGCAGAAAAACCAAGCCATTCGCAAACCGGCAGTTTCAACCTCAGAATGCAGGCCGCCGCCGAACTCCTGCGCCACAGCAACGCACGCGCCAGTGAATTTATCCGTACCACCAGCGAAGCCGCCGCCGAATTTTGGCACCAAAAAAACAATACCGGCAAACCGAAACCAGCAGAAAACGTACTCGCCCCCTACCCGACCGATTATCCCGGCGAAATCCGCCTGAAAAACGGGCAGACCGTGTTTATCCGTCCGTTCGAACCCGAAGATGCCGAAGCCAAACAACAATTTGTCCGCCGACTCTCGCCGCAATCGCGTTACACCCGCTTCATGACACAAACCAACCAACTGCCGCAACCTACGCTTGCCCGCTTCAGCAAACTAGACTACCACAGCGAAGGTGCATGGATTGCCGAAAATTCAGACGGCCTGATTGTCGCCGTCAGCCGTTTCAGCCGCCTTAACCGTGACGAATGCGAATTCGGCATCACCCTTTCCGAAGACACCCGCGGCAGTGGTTTGTCCGGCGAAATGATGCAGCTGATTATCCAATTAGCAACACAACAAGGTTACCAAAGCATGAGCGCAGAAATCCTAAAAGAAAACACCGCCATGCTGAAATTAGCCGAAAAATCAGGCTTCAGCCTGATTGAATCGGAGCAGGATAAAAATCTCTATCAAGCCAAACTGAACCTTTTGCCGACAGCAGAAAAAGAGAACTAGAAGTTTAGGCAATAAATACTTGCCTAAACATCACAAATTAACCTAAAATAAACAGTTTCTATATTTCATTTCCTCCGAATTTATCAAAAGGATTCAAAAATGGTAGTTATCCGTTTGGCTCGCAGTGGCTCTAAACACCGCCCTTTCTTCAACATCGTGGTTGCCGATTCACGTAACCGCCGTGACGGCCGTTTCATCGAACGCGTTGGCTTCTACAACCCTGTTGCCAACGAAAAACAAGAACGCGTACGTTTGGAAGCTGACCGCCTGAACCACTGGATCGGACAAGGCGCGCAATTGAGCGACGCCGTTGCCAAACTGGTTAAGGAACAAAAAGCTGCTGCCTAACCAGCCGCATATTGCCATGACAGACACGCAACAATGGGTAGCCATGGGCTACATTAAAGGGGTATTCGGCATCAAAGGCTGGCTGAAAATCGCCGCCAACACCGAACACACCGACTCCTTGCTGGACTACCCACAATGGCAGTTACGCAAAGACAGCGAAGCCTTTACCGTCATTATCGAAGCCGGCAAAGCCGTTGGCGGTGAATTACAGGTCAAATTCGAAGGTATTGACGACCGTGACCAAGCGTTTTCGCTGCGCGGCTATACCATCGAAATCCCCCGCTCCGAATTTGTTCCTGCCGAAGAAGACGAATTCTACTGGGTGGATTTGATCGGCATGACGGTCATCAACCAAGAAGGTTTGACTTTAGGTACCGTCCAAAACCTGATGGAAACCGGTGCCAACGATATTTTGGTCATTCACGGCGAATACGGCCAAAAACTGATTCCATTTGTTTCCCAATACATCGGAAACGTGGATAGCGAACAGCAAACCATTAGCGTTGACTGGGGATTGGATTACTGATGCTGATTCAAAGCATCACCCTGTTTCCGGAAATGTTTGAGAGCATCACCGAATGCGGCGTGACCGGTCGGGCAAGAAAACAAAACCTCTGGCAGTTTCAAGCCATTAATCCACGTCAGTTTGCCGACAACAAACTCGGCTACATTGATGGTCGTCCTTTCGGCGGCGGTCCGGGTATGATTTTGCAGGCACCTCCGTTGCAGGCCGCGATTGATGAAGCGAAAAAAAACAGTCAAGGCCGTAACAAAGTGATTTACCTCAGCCCGCAAGGCGCATTGTTCAACCATCAAAAAGCGATTGAATTGTCGCAATCGGATAACCTGATTTTATTGTGCGGCCGCTATGAAGGCATTGACGAGCGTCTGCTGCAATACAGCGTCGATGAAGAAATCAGCATGGGCGACTTTGTCGTTTCCGGAGGGGAATTACCGGCGATGATTCTGATGGATGCCGTATTAAGATTTATCCCCGGTGTATTGGGCGATATTCAGTCTGCCGAGCAGGATTCGTTTTCAGACGGCTTGTTAGACTGCCCGCACTACACCAAGCCTTTAGAATTTCAAGGCATGGGCGTGCCGGATGTTTTACGTTCGGGTAACCATGCATTGATTGCCGAGTGGCGGTTGAAACAATCGCTACAACGCACTTTAGCGCGCAGACCTGATCTTCTGGAAAAGCGCAGTTTAATCCCAAAGGAAACCCGCCTCTTACAAGAAATCTTGGCAGAGCAACGGAAAATCCAATCATAACCTAGGAAAAACAATGAACCTGATTCAACAGTTAGAGCAAGAAGAAATTGCTCGTTTGAACAAAGAAATCCCTGAGTTCGCACCGGGTGACACCGTAGTCGTGTCCGTACGTGTGGTAGAGGGTACCCGTAGCCGTCTGCAAGCTTACGAAGGCGTAGTCATTGCACGTCGTAACCGCGGCTTGAACAGCAACTTCATCGTCCGCAAAATTTCTAGCGGCGAAGGCGTTGAGCGTACTTTCCAACTGTACTCTCCAAACGTTGAAAAAATCGAAGTAAAACGTCGTGGTGACGTTCGTCGTGCAAAACTGTACTACTTACGTGGCCTGACCGGTAAAGCAGCCCGTATTAAAGAAAAATTACCTGCTCGTAAAGGTTGATTTACACTATTCCGGCCCGCTTTTGATAAGCGGGTTTTTTATGTCCGTATCAATCATTTTTCCACACCACATCAAATATACCAGATTTAAGTTGAAATCAAAATCCCATAACTCCCCTCCGACATACCCCGCCGGATTTAAGACAAATAGACGGCACATTCCCTTGAGCCCAGCCAAAGCGCCATGAATGGGCGGAAACGATGTGGAGACATTCATAAAGTTACCGAAGCATACAAAAGCACCGCCCAACCTTGTCTGTTTGGAAAAAACGGCAAGCATTAACCGGAAGGCCCGCCGCCGCACCACTGAACAGACCGTCACCATCATGGACAATGCCCGCTTTCCCTGCATGGGCAGCTTGCAAGAACCGGCCCAATCGTTCGGACACATCATTCTTCCCCTGCCGCCTTATTCTCCTGATTTAAATCCGATTGAAAAGACATGGGGAAATATCAAAAAACACTTGCGTAAAGCCTTACCGGTTTATGAGATATTTTGGGCGGCTTTGTTGTCTTTATAGTAAAAGAAATTAAAAAACAGTACAAATCCGCATAAAGTAAAAGAAAAGGGTATCGATGCAGTCAAGCCGCCAATCCTGACGTATTTTCTTAATCCGAGCCCAATATTTTTCAACAGGGTTAAAGTCAGGACGATAAGGCGGTAACCAAAAAATCGTATGACCGGCACCTTCAATTAGATCTTGAATATCAGCTCTTTCGGTACTGTTCAAAAATCTGTGTCAATCCCCTAAACCCCCTATGGTAAGGTTTATATTTACTGTCATCTGACATCCAATGAGTGAAAGATACGCCAATGGCGGCAACGCCCGTTGGATGCGCTATATCCCTTCATCCGGCCCGATGCCGCCCGCTGTAAAAGGCCGCTACGCCGGCACAGCCGCTTACACCGTACCCGGTCTAAATTCGGACCGCTGTAAAGAACTGCCCGGTCTTTACCTGTCCGAAAGCGAAGGCGCGCGTTATTGGTTGGAAGTATTGACCGGCCTGAACAACCGCGGCATCAAAGACATGCTAATAGCCTGCGCAGACGGTTTGGCCGGTTTTGACGAAGCCGTTCGCAGTATCTTTCCGCAAACCGGAGTACAATTGTGCATCACCCGCCAAATCCGCAACAGTTTGCGCTGTGTCGCCAGCAAAGGCCAAAAGGCTGAAACCCATATACCGCGAAGCGGCGGAAGCGGCTTTGGACGGACCGGAAGAGGAATGGAGCGGAAATACCCGAAAGTGATACAGTCATGGCGCAGCAAACGGCCGCTCCTGTCTGCCTGTTTCCGCTGCCCCGG
>NZ_PXYY01000119.1 GCF_003013245.1 Neisseria iguanae | reverse complement strand
TTAACTCCGGTTAAAAATTTGTGAATAATCAGTTTTGTACTATCTTTTAAAAATCCGTAATGTGCTTGGCACTTTTTGCTGTTTATGAGTAAAACCATTAAAGAAGAAGGAATATACAGCTTCCGGCTCGGTATCTGTTGCGCTTCAACTTTGCCGGACATAACCTATCATGCAATAGATGTGCCATTTTTGGCTGTTTCAGAATTTTTGAAATTATTTTTTATATCTTATTGTTTTAATGATTAAATTATTTAATTTCTCATTTTCAGACGGCGCAACCGATACCGATTTGAGAAAATTTAAAAATTTTATAATGACATTTTTTGTCAGTTTTCGTTAATACTTGTCATATCAGGCTCGGACACTTTTTGTCACGTGACATTTTTTGTCAGCTTTGTAATTATTCCCAATAGTATTGAAACAAACCGGATAAAAGCTTCCGTGCGGGGAAAATGCTTTGCCGTTATCTAACGTGATGGTTTGAATAACGCTTTTGAACAGTGTCAGAGCCTGATCCGGCACTCGGGCAACACTTGTGCTTTGAAGTTGGCGATTTTGCCGGATAACGACGAATTTGGTTTTCTTCTCGACTGCAACCGGCAGTCTGCTTTTTGGGCCTCTGCCGATGATGGTGTCTTTATTGAAACCGCCGATGCGTGCTTTTCTTTCGACAACGGGCAGGCATTCTTCGATGCCGGTTCGAACCGGTACTTTCTTTTTTCGTCCATGCGCCGCTGCCGTATTTTCTCTGCCGGGGTAATGAAAGGCCGTCTAAAAACGACGATGCGTTTTCAGACGGCCTTTCATGATTAAACCAGTTGTTCGCCCCAATGCAGTTTTTGGCGTAGGGTTTTAAAATATTGGTAACCTGTGGTGTGCAGCACACGTAGCGGGTTGTGGTAGCGGCGGATAATCAGGCGGTCGAGGTTTTGGATGTCGTGGAATGATTGTCCGTCAAAATGGACACGGGCATCCCCGCTTTTGGTGACTAAAATTTCGATTTCGCTGGTGTCGGCTACGGCAATCGGGCGGTTGGTCATGGATTGCGGGCAAATCGGTACCAATGTAAAAGCGCGCAGATCAGCCTGCAAAATCGGCCCTCCGGCGGCTAATGAATAAGCAGTCGAGCCGGTCGGAGTGGAAACGATGAGGCCGTCTGAACGCTGGGTGTACACAAATTCTTGGTTGATGAAGACTTCAAATTCAATCATTTGACCTGCCGCGCCGCGCGATACCACAGCATCGTTTAAGGCCAGTGAACGTTGGATGATTTCGCCGTCGCGCACCAAATCGATTTCCAGCAAAATACGCTCTTCCGGCAGATATTTGCCTTCTAAAACCGGCAACAAATCTTCCACCATCTGTTCGCGCGGGATTTGGGTGAGAAAACCGAGATGGCCTTGGTTGACGCCAATCATCGGAATGCTTCGTCCGGCCACTTCACGGGCAGCGGAAAGGAAAGTACCGTCACCGCCCAATACAATCACCAAATCGCAATATTTTCCCAAATCGGCTTTGCAGCAGGTGGTGCAAAGCGGAATGTCGTCGGCGAGGATGCTGTGTTCGACGATGGTGGCTTCATCCAAATAAATGGCAAAACCCGAGCGGCAGAGAAACTCAACCAAGATATGCACGGTTGCTTGGATTTCGGGGGTGTTCGGGCGGGTGACAATGCCGATGTTTTTGAATGGACTGTTCATGGCGGTTGGATAAGGGTAAGAGGCCGTCTGAAATCAGAGCCAGATATCGCGTTCGAGGCGGTCGAGACGGGCGTGTAGGCGGGCAACGTCGTCGCGCAATTGGTCAACCTCTTCCATCCATGCGGTCAGAGTGGTTTGGTCAATCACCGCCGATTCGGGTTCGCGTGAAAATTCACTGATTTGCTCGGCAATGCTTTTGCCGATTTGCCTGACGGTGTGACTGATGACGGCGGCGCGGGTAGCAATGCTGCCGGTGGCGGCATCGCCGAAAATGCGGCTCAAATCATCGTTGGCATAATAGCGCAGACCGCCGAAAATCGGTAAAAGCGACATGCCCAAAATCAAATCGCCGTCGATGGCGATGTCACCAACACCAGGTTGCCCGCCTTGCAGAATTTTTTGAATCGCGCTGTTGTGAAAGGTGATTTCGGTATCAGGCGCATCGGTGGCGGCTTCTAAAAAGCCTTTCTCGCTGATGCGGCCGCGGAGACGGAAACCGGCAATCTGAACGCTCAGGGTTTTACCTGAAAATCCGGCCAAATCATATTGATGCTCGGGATTCTGCCGAATCAGGTGGTTGATGACGGGAAGGAGGGCGGACATGTTTTTCTCTGAGGTCGTCTGAAAATAATACAAACTTTGATTTTACAGACTTAAGCCGTGTACGCAAACGGTATTTACAATTTTCCCGCTGCTTCGGTCGTCGGAATTGAAATCCGGTGCGGGCAAACCGAGCTTGACAGCTTCAGCGGCGTAGAACACGGCTCGGCTCGGATGATGAGGTTCGACCACGTTTTTAATGCGTTTCCCGTTGGGATTCAAGGCCGTCTGAAACAGCGTGGCAACAGCCAAATCTTGATGTACCACATTCACCGGCCGGTTGCCGCCGTTAATATTGTGTTTCGACACCAAACGCGTGACCGGATGGCGTTCGGCAGAATACAGCCCGCCCAAGCGCAAAATATCGGTATGGGGAATGCGGCTGTTTAAAAACAGCGATTCCGCAGCGGCAATCTGTTTGGCATTGTCGGTGTACGGTTGCAGCGTACTGGTTTCGTCGCATTCGCGGACTTCATCGCCGTAAACGCTGGTGCTGCCGGTGAAAATGATGTGCCGCACACCAAACGATTCGGCCAGTTGCAGCCATTTTTGCAGTGTAGTGACATAATCATTGAACGCGGAAGGCGGCAACAGGCAGAACCATGTCGGCTTGCCGGCCCAATGCTGCCACAGGGCCATTTGAAAAATATCCGGCCGGTTCAAATCAACGGCATCAAGCCGAATCGGCAGATTAATGTCGTCGGAAGTCAGGTGGCGTTTGACGGCAGCCACACCGCAGCCATTTTCATACAGTTTTTGCGCCAAAGGGCGGCCGAGATAACCAAGGCCGAGAATGGCGCAATCAGGAAGCGTTTCGTGCATGTTCGGAAGCCCTTTTATTTTTGCCAGCCCGGCTGCACCCATTTGGGCGCATCCGTAAATTCATATGCCGCCATTTTTACCAACAATGCGGCTGGGTTATCATCCATACACAGCAAATTCATGTTGGCTTGCGGCATAAAGCCTTGTGCGGCGGTTTGTTGCATCAGGTTCAGCAAGGGATCAAAAAAGCCTTCGACATTCAATAGGCCGATAGGTTTGGCATGCAGACGAAGTTGCGCATAGGATAGGACTTCAAACAATTCTTCATAAGTGCCGATGCCGCCGGGCATGGCGATAAAGGCATCGGCGCGTGCAATCATTTTGGTTTTGCGCTCGGTCATGTCAGGCGTTTCCACTAATTCGGTCAAGCCTTGGTGGGCGACTTCTTTTTCACGCAGAAAAGTCGGAATCACGCCGATGACTTCACCTCCGTGTGCCAAAACGGCATCGGCCACCGTCCCCATCAGGCCGATTTTGCCGCCGCCGTAAACCAAACGGCTGCCGCGTCCGGCAATGGTCTTGCCCATTTCTTGGGCGGCTTGATAAAAAGCAGGCGATTCGCCTAAATTCGAACCGCAATATACAACGATATTTTTCATGTGATTTATTTTCTTTGCAAAAGCTAAGATGTTGGAAAAGGCGGGTTTGTTGCCCTTTTATTATGCGGAACGGCTTTTTTTGTTGGAACGGTTGTCTTTAAGATGTCCGGGTATTCTCAAGAGCTGTGCGGCTTTGCCTTACTTTCGGCCTTCTTGGCAATGCGCGGGAATCCCCAAACAGGTTTTCAGGCAAAACAAAAAATGTCAACAACGCTGGAATTTCCAACAGCTGAGCCGTCTGAAAAAATAGATGATTTTTCAGACGGCCCGGATAAAAATAAAGCGGATTATACCGGCGGACGGCTGATTTTTTTGTCGAATTCAGCCATGTGGTCCGGCAAAAGGTAAGGGCGTAACAGGCTTAGCGAGCGCTGTACGCCGCGGGCTTTAGAGTCTTCAGTCAATTTGGTACGGCCGTGCATAGAGCCGTCGAAATCAAACCAGTATTTGGTCATAATCCACATGTTGGCCGCCAAATCGTCAATGGCGGTTTTGTCGGCGCGGATAATGCCGTGGTCGTTGAGTTCGTTCAATAATTTCACCAAAAGCGGCGACACTTTAGCGTGGGTGAAGTTATTGTGTTCACCCAATAATTCGGCGCTGCGTGCCAACAGGGTGTTTACGTCGCTAAACAGGAAACGGTATTCCCACATTACATTATAAATGCCAGTCATGTAGGTAATTGCACCGTCGACGTCTTTAGGCAGTTCCGCTTCCTGCAGGTATTGCAGCAAGGCTTCGCTGTAACGCTTGAAAAGCTGAATGATGATTTCGTCTTTATTGCGGAAATGGTAATACAGATTGCCGGGGCTGATGCCCAAATGTGCCGCGATGTGATTGGTGCTGATGTTGCGCTCGCCTTCTTCGTTAAACAAAACAAGACTGGCGTTGATAATGCGGGTGTAAGTATTGATTTTGGGTTCTCGTACCACGTAATTATTCCTTAATGGTATGGATTACAAACTGTATGAAACCGGCAGCCAGTTAGGTTCGGCATGCAATATTACTTGAAACTTTTCATCAACCGCGTGGCAAATATGTTTTGCCAACCGGTAAACATCTTGGGCTTGAGCGTTGTTTTTATTCACCAACACCAAAGCCTGTTTGTCATGTACGGCCGCACCACCGATTTGGAAACCTTTCAGACGGCATTGGTCAATCAGCCAGCCTGCTGCCAGCTTTACCGTGCCGTCGTCTTGCAGGTATTGCGGCATATTAGTGTGTTTGCTTGATAATAATGCAGCTTGCTCGGCACTGACAATCGGATTTTTAAAGAAACTGCCGACATTGCCGAGAATTTTCGGGTCAGGCAGTTTACTGTTGCGGATTGCACACACGGCATCCGAAACATCTTTTGCTGTGGCTTTACGGCCTTGACAGATGGTGTCGACCGCAGCAGCCAAACCACCGTATTTCAAATTTGGCGTGAATTGTTCCTTTAAGGCGAAAACCACCGACACAATCACATAACGACCTTTTCCTTCTTGTTTGAAATAGCTCTCGCGATAGGCAAAGCGGCAGTCGGCATTGCCCAATTCGATAAAGCTTTCGGTGTCCAAATCAAAGCAGCGCACGCTGTGGATGACGTTTTTTACTTCCAAACCGTATGCGCCGATATTCTGCACCGGCGAAGCACCCACCGTACCCGGAATCAGGCTCAAGTTTTCCAAGCCGCTCAAGCCTGAATCAAGCGTGTGCGACACAAATTCATGCCAGATTTCACCGGCTTGCGCTTCTATATAGACAAGGCCGTCCGAGCGGCCGATTTCACGCACGCCTTTATTAGCCATGTGCACCACCAAGCCGGGATAGTCCTTCATCAGTAAAATATTGCTGCCACCGCCGAGCCACAATACGCTGTCGCGGTTGAATTCAGGCAGTTGGATAATCTCGCGCACATCGCCGGCCTGCTCCAATACGGCGAATGCACGGGTAGTGGCTTTGAGGCCGAAGGTGTTGTAAGGGGTCAGGTCGGTTTGGTAACTGAGTTTCATGATAAAGCCTGATGAAAGGGGTTCAGATGGTCTGATTTTGAAGACCGTCTGAAAAATAGGGGCTGTATTTAGATCAGCCTTAAATACCACACCAAAACCGCAAGATTTTAAGCTGCCCTTTTGGTGCGCCAAAGTTAAAACGAAATTCACATTCCTTCAGGAATAAAGGGAAAGGTTTCCGTTCTATTTCCGTAGAATTCGCTTTGCCTGATTCCGGAAATTTTCAATACCATCAATGTGGTTTTGACGGCCTGCAAAAAGCCCTGAACGATTGATTCGGTTAAGTAAACCCACTGACAGCCAACAC
>NZ_PXYY01000118.1 GCF_003013245.1 Neisseria iguanae | reverse complement strand
CTTGGAGCTGCTTTTGTTCCGGTGCCGGTGGTTTCCACGGTCTCAATTTGTGTTGTCTGTCTTGGCTGTATTGGGCTATGAGCCTTGCATCTTGTTTGTCGGTTTTGGATCGTTGCAGTTGGGCGATGGCGTAGCCATCTGAACAATCGATTTGATTTTCAGACAGCCTTTTATTCATGCAGGCTTTTAAGGAATAAAAATGTTTTTCCATAGCAATCCCTTATCAATCACAGCACAACAGCAAGACTTAATTTTGCGTATGCAACAAGTCTGCTGCGCCTTTCAGTTCAGTGTTCAAATATGGCCGCAAGTAACTGCCCCTACTGAAGCTGACCACCAAACCGCAGTGATAACGTATTTTGAAAACCTTATCCGTCCGCAATATGATGATTTGCGCCAAAGAATACACACAGAAAATCTTAACAAACTACAGTATATTCAGGCCCATTCCAACCCGAAAAGCCATCAACAAGACCAGCAACGCTTGCTTAAGAAAATAGCGCATGATGACGCATATTTTACTTTGCGCTTAATACCGGAGCGTATGTCTTGCATTCGGTTACCGCCTTTATCAGCACAACACGCTTATGACAAAATGTCGTTAAACCATGACGGACATATGCAAAACTGGAGCGCACAGCTCTGCCATCAATTTATTCACCCACCTTATGAATTACAAAATATTGACGAACTGGCGAGCTTGGCTTTGTGGTCGGATTTCTGCGATTTATGCGGGCTGAACCACCCACAGGCCGACATTTACGATTGGGTCCGCCATCAGGCTTATGCCGACGGTTCTCAAGAAAATTTATTATTCAGCAATTACTTTGATGAAGGTTTGGATTGGTGGGGCGTATGGTGTTTGAGTGTGTATCAGCCCGATACCCGGACGCTTGCTGTCATTACCGCAAGTGAAGATGATTAGTCTTGGAATGGAAAGCCGTCTGAAAAAGTTACTTTCAGACGGCCTTTTCTCAATCCTTCAAAATCCCACGCGCGCGCAGCAGCGCGGTTTTGAAATCTTCTTCGTAATCTTTGGCAATACCCGGCACAGGTGCGGTTTTGTCTTTGCCGTGCATTTTCAGATGGTAAATAACCACTTCGTCGGTCAGCTCGGCAACAGGTTTATTAAAGCCTGCTTCATCGGCGATTTTCTGCAAAATTTGGGTTAAATGCATTTCCGGCTCTTGTTTCCAATAAGGTTCGAGCAATTCTAAAAGTTCGCGCAATCGGTGTGAACGCATGATTTTTCCTTTCGGAGTAAATGGAAGCGGTTTATGTTTATGTTCAGTTTAACGGATTTATCGCCGGCTATCAAAAACATGCGGGTACCTGTTCAAACGACCTGTTTGCCGCTTGAAGCCGTCTGAACATGTTATAATCGGCTACATTGATTTTGACAGGCAAACCATTATGCAAACTTGGCACGAAGCCATCGGCACGGAAAAAGAGCAACCCTATTTCCAGCATATTATCGCAACCGTTAAACAGGAAAGGCAGGCCGGACAGGTGATTTATCCGCCGGCGGCCGACGTGTTCAATGCATTTAAGGCGACAGAGTTTAACCAAGTCAAAATCGTGATTTTGGGACAAGACCCATATCACGGCGCCGGACAGGCGCATGGTTTGTCGTTTTCAGTGCGGCCGGAGATTCAGGTTCCACCATCTTTGGCGAACATCTACAAAGAATTGGCTGCCGACATCGAAGGATTTCAGATTCCGCAACACGGCTATTTGCAGCATTGGGCGGCACAAGGCGTCTTGCTGCTCAATACCGTGTTGACCGTGCGTGCCGGACAAGCGAATTCGCACGCGCCTTTGGGGTGGGAGCAATTTACCGACCGTGTGATTGCCCAGCTCAACGAACACCGCAAACATATTGTGTTTATGCTTTGGGGCAGCCACGCGCAGAAAAAAGGCGCGTTTATCGACCGCAGTCGCCATTTGGTATTGGCTGCGCCGCATCCGTCGCCGCTTTCCGCCCATCGCGGCTTTTTCGGCTGCCGTCATTTTTCACAAGCCAATGCTTATTTGAAGGCGCAAGGCTTAGCGGAAATTGATTGGCAGGTTTGAGTTTAAATAAAGGGCTTAGGAAGCAAAATCATAAAACTTTATGGTAAGCTTCTGATATCTATATTAAAAACAAGTACCCAAAACCCAGTAAACTTTCTGAGCAGAAATTCCGGCAAATATTACGCCTTTCTGCCTCAGGTTTGACTGCTTCCGACACAGCCGGATTAACGGCAGCCAGTGTCCGAAGTGCCAACAACCCGTTCCCCAAACTGCGGCACCGTATTGCTGGCGAATGTGGGAAGCAAACCCCATTTTCAGAATTCCGGTGCCAGACGCATTCTGTGGCAAACAGGCTCGGGGAGCCGGTGGAAAAACCACCGTATTGGGCATATTGAAGCGTGATGACAAGGTCCGTACCAGAACCGTACCCGGTGCTTTAAAAGCCACGCTGCAAAAGGTTATCCGGGGTCATCTCCCTATCAAAGGCGTTACCAATACCGATGGCCGGCGTGGTTCTGGTTGATATGGGCTGTGAAAAACACTTCCGTGTCCGTCACGCAGATAACGGGTTTGCCGGAGGGGTTCGGCATATCAACGGAATGGGGTCATTTTGGGCTTATGCAAAAAACAGGACGGTTAAATTTAACGGCGTATCCGGACGGACATTTTATTGGCACCTGAAAGAAACGGGATTCCGCTTTAATCACAGACATGATAACCTGTATGCAATTTTATTGGAAATGTTACGGAATATGCCGTTGGATTAGATTTGCTTCCTGAGCCCCTAAATAAATACAAAGGCCGTCTGAAAATTTCAGACGGCCTTTTATGCTTTACGCCAAGAACAATTGATAGGCTTGGTTATCCGTTTCGTCTTGGTAGAGATAACCCAAATTATCTAAAAATTCATTAAATGCAGCTTCATCGGCAGGCGGCACATCAATGCCCACCAAAATACGGCCGTAATCCGCACCGTGGTTGCGGTAGTGAAACAAGGTAATGTTCCAGCTGCCCTGCATGTGGTTCAGGAAACGCGCCAATGCGCCCGGCCGTTCGGGAAATTCAAAACTGACCAAACGTTCGTTGTTCACTTTATCAGTGCGGCCGCCAACCATGTAGCGGATGTGGATTTTGGAAATTTCATCATGGGTCAAATCCACGTTTGGCAAACCGGCATCGGTGAGCAAGGCCTTGATGGTGACCAAATCACGCGCACCGGCGGTTTGCAGGCCGACAAAGACATGGGCCTTGTTTTCATTGCCGTAACGGTAGTTGAATTCGGTAATGTTGCGGCTGCCCAGCAAATCAATGAATTTGCGGAAGCTGCCCGGCGCTTCGGGAATCGTTACCGCGAAAATGCCTTCATTGCCTTCGCCTAATTCACTGCGCTCGGAAACGTGGCGCAGACGGTGGAAATTCATGTTGGCGCCGCTGGTCACGGCGATTAAAGTTTGGTTTTGCGCACCGTTTCTGGCGATGTAGGCTTTCAAACCGGCCAATGCCAATGCGCCAGCCGGCTCCATAATGCTGCGGGTGTCGTCAAAAATATCTTTAATCGCGCCGCAAATGGCATCGGTATCGACCGTAATCACCCCGTCAAGCAATTCCTGGCACAGGCGGAAGGTTTCATCGCCAACCACTTTCACCGCTGTGCCGTCTGAAAACAGGCCGACATCTTTCAACGCCACGATTTTGCCTTCTTCAATCGACTGCTTCATGCAGCAGGAATCATCAGTTTGCACGCCAATAACTTTAATATCGGGGCGCACTTGTTTGATAAACGCCGCCACACCGGCCGCCAAGCCGCCGCCGCCGATCGGCACAAACACAGCATCGATTGTGTCTGCACGCTGGCGCACAATTTCCATGCCCACCGTGCCTTGACCGGCAATCACATCGGGGTCGTCAAACGGCGCGATATAGGTTAAGCCCTCTTTTTTCGCCCACTCCATCGCATAATCGTAAGCATCGTTGTACGATACGCCTTTCAACACCACTTCACCACCACGGTTTTTCACCGCATCGATTTTGATTTGCGGCGTAGTTTCCGGCATCACAATCACCGCACGGCAACCCAAGCGGTGTGCCGACAATGCCACACCCTGCGCATGGTTGCCTGCCGAAGCCGCAATCACGCCGCAAGCCAAAGCTTCTTTGGATAATTTGGCCATTTTGTTGTAGGCGCCGCGAATTTTGAATGAAAACACCGGCTGCAAATCTTCACGCTTGAGCAGGATATTGTTGTTCAGGCGGCCTGACAAACTACGGGCAGGTTCCAACGGGGTTTCCACCGCAACATCGTACACGGAAGCGGTTAAAATACGAATCAGATAATCGGAATAAGATGGGGGAGTGTTCATGAGTGTATCTATTTAGAATCAATCGTTTAAAAAATAATTAAGCCATCGCCGTCGAAATAATCGTCAAACTTTGCCAACAAAACAGCGAAAAGGCAAAACCATACCCCTCAGACCGTCCGAACGCAAGAAAAATCTTAGCAAACCAAGCCCGAATCGGTATAATATGCGGCTGTCCTTTCGCGACCGCCTGAAACCTTACCTTCCATCCTGCCGGTTCTTAGCCAGTTATTGAGATTCAACCCCACACATGGCTTTATCATTCAGTTTCAGACGGCCTTTTTTTACGCATTACTCCAATAAATATTGATACACCTAAGTTATGAAAAAAACGCTATTCAGCCTGACCTTAGCCGCCTTAATGGTCACCCATTCACTTGCCGCGCCTCAATCTGCCGCCAATACCGCCCCCGCAGCGCAGCCCGAAATCTTAATGCCGAGCATCAACAGCCCGACCAAACCGCCGGAAATCGCCGCTACCGCATTTATCGTCAAAGATTTACACAGCAACCAGATTTTGGCTTCCAACAATCCGGATGCCCAAATCGAACCGGCCTCACTAACCAAAATGATGACCGCCTATCTGACTTTCAAAGCCTTGGAAAACGGTACATTAAAAGCCGGCCAAATGCTCACTGTGTCCGACCAAGGCTGGAAAATCGGAGGCTCACGCATGTTTCTCAATCCCAACGTTCCGGCCAGCGTCAGCGATTTGATTAAAGGTATGGTGATTCAGTCCGGCAACGATGCCACCATGACGTTGGCCGAAGCCATGGGCAACGGCTCGGTGGACGAATTCGTCAGACAAATGAACGATGAGGCCAAACTCTTAGGCATGACCAATACCCATTTCAACAACCCGACCGGCCTGCCTTCAAACGGCCACGTTTCCACCGTTAATGATTTGGCCTTATTGTCTGCCGCATTAATTAAAAATTTCCCGAAATACTATCCCGTATTTTCGATTAAATCATTTAAATACAACAATATCGAACAACCCAACCGCAACCTGCTGCTCTACCGCGACCCCAACGTTGACGGTTTGAAAACCGGCCATACCGAAAGCGCCGGCTACAGCTTGGCCGCATCCAGCAAACGTAACGGCCGCCGCATCGTATCGGTTGTTGTCGGCACCGAATCCATCGAAGCGCGCGCTTCCGAAAGCGGAAAATTGTTGAACTGGGCACTGCAAGCCTTTGACACACCGAAACTTTACAACGCCAACGAAGCCATTTCGCAAGTCAAAGTCTATAAAGGCGCAGTCAACGCCGTACACATCGGTTTTGTCAGTGCAACCTATATCACCATCCCACACGACACCGGCAGAAGCTTGAAACCGATTTTAGAAACCGTGCAACCTGTATTGGCACCGATTGAAAAAGGCCAAGTATTGGGTAAACTCAAGCTGATGAAAGGCAACGAAGTCGTGGCCGAAAAAGACGTGGTCGCGCTCAACAGCGTTGCCGAAGGCAGCTGGTTCAGCCGCACATGGGACAGCATTGTCTTGTGGTTCAAAACCATATTCGGCAGCAATGTAGCCGACAAGCCGGCTACATCAAATACGCAAAAAGCCGCACCGGCTACTGTACCCGCTTCAGAAGCAGCAAGCCAAGCAGCCGCAGAACCGCTAGCCGCTTCCGCAGCCAGCACTCCGACGACTCAAGCTGCTTCGGCTGCCACAGCGAAATAATGGTTTTTAAGATTTATATTGGTAAATCATGCAATAAGGCCGTCTGAAAACTGTTTCGTTTGAAACAATTTTCAGACGGCCTGAGATCTTTGTAAAACCCTTCCCAACAGACAAAAGATTACTATATAGTCAAAGAAATTAAAAAACAGTACAAATCCGCATAAAGTAAAAGAAAAGGGTATCGATGCAGTCAAGCCGCCAATCCTGACGTATTTTCTTAATCCGAGCCCAATATTTTTCAACAGGGTTAA
>NZ_PXYY01000117.1 GCF_003013245.1 Neisseria iguanae | reverse complement strand
GTCTGTCTGATGCGTCTGCGCTTTCTGTGATGCCTCTGCTTTGAACCGTGTTTGAACCCGGGGCTTGGTAAAGGTTCAGGCCGTCTGAAACAGGTGCGCCCTGCACACCGTTTCAGACGGCCTGTTGTGTGTTTAAACGTGTTTTAAAAGCGCTGATTTCAATGGATAAACTGATTAATCGTCACCGCCAAATGACAGCAAAATATGCAGCAGGCTGCTGAAAATGTTGTACAAAGAGATGAAGATGGTCAGAGCGGCACTGATATGGCTGTCTTCACCGCCGTCAATCACTTGGCGTACTTGGAACATAATCAGCAGAGAGCTGAACAAAACGAAACCGGCAGAAATGGTCAGACTCAAAGCCGGAATCTGCATAAACAGATTGGCCACCACGGCAATCATCAAAATCACCGCGCCGACGGTCAGAAAACGGCTGAGCGAGCTCATGTTGAGATTGGTGCGGCGTGCCATCGCCGACATGGTGAAGAACACGGCGGCGGTCATGGCAGCCGTAATGCCGACGATCTGCGCGCCATTGGACATACCTAAAGCATATTGCAGCAGCGGGCTGATCAACACGCCCATGCCGAAAGTGAACGCCATCAGCAGGGTCACGCCAGTGTTACTGTAACGGTTTTTTTCAATCATGAATACCATGGCGTAGAAAAACACGAAAAAGGCAATGGTCGCCATCCAGCCGCCACCGAAGACGTTGTAGATGCTGAAGCCCATTTTGCCGCTGATGAAAGCGCCGGCTATGGCTGGGATAAAAGACAAGCCCAGCAGGCGGTAGGTTTTTTGCAACACAGTGTTTTTCTGAACTGCGCTGCCGGAAGTGTAGTCGTAAACGTCGTTTTGCATGGCGTTTGCTCCTGAAAAATTAAGTGTGTGGAAATGAACGAAACCCGATTTTAACAGTAATTGTCGGTTTTTGGGCGGAATTTATCGGCTTGGTATTCAAATAAAAACAAATGGTACCAATCCGGCCACCCACGTCAAAACCGCCATGCTCCATTGTGGCAGCAATTGGTCCAGTTTGGAAGAAGATGGTGTATTGTTCAATAAATTCAAGCGGACAAACGTTGCCGAGGGCATAAAGACTTGTAAAAACAACCAAGCCAAGCTGTGAAAATACACCGTCGGCCATGTGTTCCTTGCCTGGTCATGCTGGATGTCGCACATTATTGTTGAGGTTTAGCATCATCGTGCACATAGTCTCATGGCACTGGCCGGCAGCCACTGAAGCGGCATTCAGACGGCCTGTGTGCAGATATTTGTTGCCCAATACCACCCCGGCCAGCCGAAAAACACAAATACTGCTGCATCGCCTAAACCGATATAGCCGTAAGGTTTGCGTCCGGCGGTGTAGCTGTAAGCTGCCGCTAATTCTGCCGCACCGAGCAGCAGCCACAAAAGCCGATCAATGCCGCTGTTTTGTGCCAATGTCGGTAACGCGGTAGCAAGCAGGGCGATGCCGGGCAGGCAACAAACATATGGCGCTGATGCATAAACCTTGCCACATGGCGCGGCGGCTGATGTGGCCGGAAGCCACCATACGCGGCAGGCATTGACGTCCGTTTGAATCCGCGCCGTTTTGTGCATCGCCGTAATCGTTGGCATTGGCCAGATTGCCAAATACCTGCAAGGATACCGCCATGGTAACGGTTAAAGCGCCGTCGGTCTGTGGAATCGTTGTTGCAACGCGGCCAGCAGGCAGCTGCATGCGGTGGAAGTAGCTGCCAAGGGCAAGGTACGCAGGCGGGCCGCGTGTATCCAAACGTTGTGCGACATAGGAAAATTAAAGGAGGATAAAAAAAGGGAATGGTTAAAAGGCTGTCTGAAAGGGTTTCAGACAGCCTGTGGAGGAGATCAGGCTGGTTCTTGTGGCACGTAACCTTGTACTTGGTCGGCACCGTCGCCGAAGAAGTATTGTTCCATCTGTTGCGCCAAATATTCGCGGGCGCGCGGGTCGGCCAGACTCAGGCGGTTTTCGTTGATGAGCATGGTTTGGTGGCGTGTCCAAGCCTGCCATGCTTCTTGTGATACGTTTTCAAAAATGCGTTTGCCTAATTCGTTCGGCAGAGGCGGAAATTTCATGCCTTCGGCTTCGCGGCCGAGTTTGACGCAATGTACCATGCGGGTCATGGCGATTCCTTTAATGGGTTTCAGACGGCCTTTATTTTAACGGATTGTTGCAAATTGCGAAAGGCGGATGCCTTTGCGTCTGAATGTGGAAAATTTCAGCGGTGTGGGCATTTTTTGTTTTGCCTGAAAACCTATTTGGGAATTTTGCGCGTCGCCGAGAATGCCGAAAGGCATAGCAAAGTCGCACAGTAAACAATCGTTTCGGCAAAAACAAAAGCCGTTCCGTATAAACATGCCAACAATCCAGCCTTTTCCAACACATCAGGCCGTCTGAAACGGATTTCAGGCGGCCTTGGGCTTATGCGTTCGGCATTATTTTTCGGCTGCCAAGCGGGCGTGGGTGTCGTTGTAACGGATATCGCTTGATTGGCGTACACCTATACTTGGGGCTGTGTATTCAATGCGGTCTATTTTCTTAAAACGTTGGCCTTGCGGTTGTTCCACTTGTTGCAGGCCGACAATCGGACCTGAATCGTTGGCGTGGTCCCAATCTGGTTGCTGTGCACCTTTGGCAGCGGCCAAAGTGGCGGCGGTGGCAATCAAAGTCGTGAATAGGATGGTTTTCATGATAAATTCCTTAATAAATATTGTGTATGAGTTAAGTGTAAATGTTAAAGGTTGCTGTGTTCAACCGATGTATGTATTATAGGTTTATCAGATTGGTTGATAAATAGGTATTTTGTTGATGTAATGTTTCTTATTAGGAAAAATTGGGCGAAGACTTTGCAAAACTCCGGATTTGAGTATGGTTTGAAGCAGGTGTATCGAGGAACGTGCAGGTAGGCCGGTGTTTGAGAAACGCGGCGCGGAGAAATCTGCTAAAGACGGGAATTTTGCAAAGACGCTGGCAGTGGATAATATCCAGACAGCCTGAGGCCTTTGCAAAAACCCTATAACACCCCTAAATTCATCTTTAAAGAATTTAGGGGTGTTTTTTTCCATAAGCAGCTTCTTCTACCGACAAGCTCAAACCATGATAGCTAAGCACATTGACAGTCATTTTTTGATTAAACTCGGTCAAGTGCTTCATTGGCCACCCATTTGGGCAACACCTTCACCAGTAAAAGGCTACATCCATGACCACCCTGCTTATCCATTGCTTCCCATGTTCAAAGCCATATTGCCCGGCCAGTGGCACAGCCTCCCCGATCCCGAATCAGAGCGCTGCTTATCCACCTGTTTAGCTGCTTGCTATTTCTTTTGCGGTTTTGAGGATATAGCCTCATGCTCTGCCGTTTCCGTAATTGGCCGGTACAAGATGACACCTTAGCCCGGCTATTCGAAAGGATTAACCGCCAACCGGCTGGGAAAGGCAGAAAGCTCCGGTTGCAGTAACGTTTCAGACAGCATGAAAAAGCATTCTGCCTACATAAAAATAGCCTGTCGCAGCCCTGTTACTTATCACGGTTCAGTAGAAACGTCCCCATGCCTCCAAGCAGAAAACAGATTTAAACGGCTTCTCTGATATCAATGGCAACCTGCGAAACTGCCACTCCTGTTTTCTGCTTACCCCCTACGACAGGCTTTTTCCAATTTCCTTAATATTGGAAATAATTATTATTTTCTAATTGTAAATATACATTAACTTATAGGAAAATATCAAAACATAATTTAACTTTAAGATTTTGGCTTTTAGCGAATTTTAGCCATGAACCCCCTCATCTCTCTTCCTTTTTCAGTAGCGGCCTCTGCCCTTACCGTCATTTTTCCTGCCCATGCCGATACATCGGAAGAACATGATACCGGGCTGGTACGCGCCATCCAGCATCAGCAAAATCTGGAAAATCAACTGAAGGCAGAATCCAATGTGCGGTTAGAGCAACCTTCTGAAACCATTTCCTACACACTGGCTGAAGATGAAACGCCTTGCACCAAAGTGGCCGGAATTGAATGGGGGGCCGGCCGTCAATTTTCTTTTTTGCCGGCTGCCGTTATCCGCCAAACAGCCTTCAAACCGGGAATATGCTTGGGCGCAAGCAATCTGCACAAACTGCAAAAGGCCGCGCAGCATGTTCTGCTTGCTCGCGGATACATTACTTCGCAGGCAGTGATTGGAACCCAAGATATGGCAGACGGTATCTTGAAGCTCAGTATAATAGCAGGCAGGCTGGGGACTGTCCGCCATCAAGAAAATAGAGGTTCAAACACCGAAGCAGGAAGCATTTCAGCTTTCGCTAACAAATTTCCTTTGAGCGAGAACAAAATCCTGAATCTGCGCGACATCGAACAAGGTTTGGAGAACCTGCGCCGCTTGCCGGGCGTTGAAGCGGATATTCGGATTATGCCGTCTGAAAAAAGAGGGGAAAGTGATTTGCTTGTCAATTGGCGGCAGGACAAACCCGTACGCTTCAGCATCGGCATAGATGATGCAGGCGGCGGCACCGGCAAATATCAGGGCAATGCTGCTTTATCGTTCGACAATCCTTTGGGGTTGAGCGACTTGTTTTATGTTTCCTACGGACGCGGTTTGGCACATCAAACAGAATTTACCGATGCTGCAGGGACGGAAACGAAAAGCGGTTCGAGAAATTACAGCGTGCACTATTCGGTGCCGGCCAAAAAATGGCTGTTTTCCTTCGATCACAGCGGCTACCGTTACCATGAAGCCACGGAAGGTCATGTCGTCAATTATGATTACAACGGCAAACAATATCACAGCAGTCTTACTGCCGGGCGAATGATTTGGCGCAACGGCCGCCATAAAACCACGGACGGCATCAAATTATGGGCACGGCAGGTTTACAAATACATCGGCGATACCGAAATCGAAGTACAACGGCGCCGCACCGCCGGCTGGGCGGCAGAATTGCGCCACCGCGCCTATCTCGGCCGCTGGCAGCTTGATGGCAGATTATCCTACAAACGCGGCACCGGTATGCGGCAAAGTATATCCGCACCGGAAGAAAACGCCGGCATCGATACGGTCTTAGGGACTTCACGCATGAAAGAAGTCATTACCGCGAGATTGGACGCAGCCGCCCCGTTTATCTTAGGCAAATAGCAGTTTTCATACGAAACCTCCATCCATGCCCAATGGAACAAAACCCCCTTGGTTTCGCAAGACAAACTTTCCATCGGCTGCCGCCACACCGTTCGCGGATTTGACGGAGAACAGAGTCTTTCCGGAGAGCGCGGCTTCTACTGGCAGAATACTTTAGGCTGGCATTTCCATCCGCGCCATCAGTTCTATCTCGGTACGGACTATGGCCGTATATCGGGTGAAAGTGCCCGATATGCCTCGGGCAACCGGCTGACGGGCGCGGTAGCCGGTTTCAGAGACAGTCATAAAGTAGGCGGTATATTTTCTTATGACTTGTTTGCCGGCAAGCCTCTTCACAAACCCGAAGGCTTTCAGACGGCCAACACCGTTTACGGTTTCAACTTGAATTACAGTTTCTAACCCTCCTGCATTTTTTACCGATATTCAGACGGCCGAAGAAGGTGCGCAGGTGCTGGTAATGGGCGGGCAGAGTCTGCAAAATTTAATGTATGACGGTTATGCGGAAAAGGCGTTATCAAACCAAGGTGCAAAGGTAGGGATATGATGAGTTGCGGGTTGGCATTTATAGCAGGAATCGTTGTAGCGACAATATACGAACGTAAGGGCTGGCGTGGCCTGATTAAAATCAGATGGACATCCGCCCCTTGACGTCCCGCCCATAAAATACGCTTGGGCATGGTGGTCTGGGTGGTTTTATCTCCCAGCACGCCTGCCACGTGGCGAACGTCGCCGAAGGCAAAACCCAAAGCCCCAAGCCCCGAACGTGAAACCGGCATTTTCAGGGCTTGGCGTTTGACGAAATACCAAGCAAAACCCACGACTTCGAAAGCACGGCTAAAGCCTAACCTTGAGAGAAAGATAGAAGCGTGGGCTTTCGTACATCTCAAGTTTGAATACTATCTGGGGCAACAAGCCCGAATTCGTAAGGTAAAACCCATGTACTTAGGCATAGACGTCTCCAAACTCACAATAGATTGCTGTTTGATTTCAGACGGCCAATAACATCAAAAACAATTTGCCAACAACACGAAAGGATTCCGACAACTCACAGAATGGCTAAACGGCCACCAAGTACCTGAAACCCTCCATTGCTGTTGCAAAGCAACAGGAACCTACTATGAAGCCATAGCTGAATATCTCCACCGAAATTACACAATTACAGTAAAAAATCCCCGAAAGATAAAAGGCTACGCTATCGCCCAACTGCAACGATCCAAAACCGACAAACAAGATGCAAGGCTCATAGCCCAATACAGCCAAGACAGACAACACAAATTGAGACCGTGGAAACCACCGGCACCGGAACAAAAGCAGCTCCAAG
>NZ_PXYY01000116.1 GCF_003013245.1 Neisseria iguanae | reverse complement strand
GTAAGCGATGGCTTGGCGGATTTTACGGTAAAACAACAGGGCGGAATCAGGCCGGATACCGGGTGTACCGGCAGCTGCACGGGCCGTTACTTCCGATACAGAAAATTGAAGAATTTTTTCCGTGTAGATTTGCTTGGTTTGCAATGGGTTACCTTCATTTTTTAATGTATAACCCGATTGCTCATCTGCGTCAGCTCCTTGTTTTAAATTCAATCTTTCCAGACGGCTTGTGTTATGATTCGGCGGTTGAATGAAGAGAAATTTTATGGATAAAACCGTATACCTTTACACCGACGGCGCATGCAAAGGCAATCCGGGCAAGGGCGGCTGGGGCGTGTTGATGCGCTACGGCGAACACGAAAAAGAGCTGTTCGGCGGCGAAGCCGAAACCACCAACAACCGCATGGAACTTACCGCCGTCATCGAAGGCTTGAAAAGCTTGAAACGCCGTTGCACGGTGCAAATCTGCACCGACTCGCAGTATGTCAAAAACGGCATGGAAAGCTGGATTAACGGCTGGAAGAAAAACGGCTGGAAAACCGCCTCTAAAAAGCCGGTAAAAAACGATGATTTGTGGAAAACGCTCGATGAATTGGTGAATCGGCACGATGTTCGCTGGACATGGGTCAAAGGCCATGCAGGACACGCCGAAAATGACCGTGCCGACGAATTGGCCAACCGCGGTGCGGCGCAGTTCATGTAAGCCGGCCCCAAGACCCCCGAAAAAAATCCTACAAAAATACTGCCGTCCCACCCGACAAATTGCCACATTTTTCTAAAATTATGTCAAAAGGCCGTCCGGAAAGATGATTCAGACGGCCTTTTCCCTTAGAATATATCCTCCGATTCGATCGATTTCATAAGGATTGCCATGAGTTGCCCGATTTGCCATGCAGAAAATGAAGATATTTTGCTGCAAACGCCGAATCTGCGTGTGGTTGCCGTACACGACGAAGCCGGCTCGCCTGCTTTCTGCCGCGTGATTTGGCAGAATCATGTCGCTGAAATGACCGACTTGCCGAAGGCGCAGCGCGATGAAATCATGGCGATGGTGTACCGTGTAGAGTCAGCCATGCGCCAAGTGTTGAAACCGGCCAAAATCAATTTGGCGAGCTTGGGCAATGTCGTGCCGCACCTTCATTGGCATGTGATTGCGCGTTTTAAAAACGATGCCAATTTTCCGGCACCAATTTGGGCAAAGGCCACCCGCGGTCATGAAATGACGCTGCCGCAAGATTGGACGCAGCAGGTCAAAACCTTGCTGGTTTAAGTTTCAGACGACCTTTTGGGTATCTGAACAGACCGTCTGAAAATATTTTAATCAACATTACTTATCGCGGAAACAATCAATAAAATAACGGATACAAGGCAGCCTGCCGCAAACAGTACACGCAGTACCGAACCGTTTCTATTGCTGTTTCGGCGGTTTGCAAACTCGTTCTCTTTGGGTTAAGGCAGGACAACGTCAAATCGGTTTTTAGTGATTTCGCCATATCAAGCCGCCTGCTTTCAGACGGCCCATACCGGCAGTTCTGCCCGTCCCATCAAAAAGGATGTTTTATGTCTTGGAAACCTTCCCGCCGCCATTTTCTGCGCACTTCGGCTGCAGTCGCCGGCGCAGGATTGCTGCAAGCCTGCGGCACCGGCTCTCCCCAAAAAACCACTGTTAACCGTACCCCGTCAAGAAGCCAAACCGTGCAACCCCGCCGCTCCCAACCTGCCCGCTCCGGCGACAATATTTTGCGTGTCGTCGCGCCTTCCGGCTTTGCCGAATCTTACGACCATGTCAATGTCGGTCTGACCCGCCTGTACAACGCCGGTTTTACCGTCACCAACCAGCAGGCCGGTTCGCGCCGTTATCAGCGTTTTGCCGGAACTGACGCCGAGCGTATCAACGATTTCCAAGAAGTCGCCAGCGGCCGTGTGAAAACGCCTAAAGTATTGATGGGCTTGCGCGGCGGCTATGGCGCAGCGCGTTTGTTGCCGGGCATTGATTTTGCTTCGTTGGGCGCGCGGATGCGTGAACGCGGCACATTGTTTTTAGGCTTCAGCGACGTATGCGCCGTGCAACTGGCGCTGCTGGCCAAAGGCAATATGATGAGTTTTGCAGGCCCGATGGTCTACAGCGAATTCGGCAAACCCAACCCGAGCGTCTATACCATGGATTTGTTTATTCGCGGTACCACCAGCGCCACCAATACCCTCGACATCGCGGCTATCCAGCGCAGTGATGTCAACGTAGAAGGTACGCTGTGGGGCGGCAACCTGAGTGTTTTGGCTTCACTGGCGGGAACGGCTTATATGCCGGATATCCAAGGTGGCATTCTGTTTATTGAAGACGTAGGTGAGCAGCCTTACCGCATCGAACGTATGCTCAACACGCTGTATTTATCCGGAGTTTTGAAAAAGCAACGCGCGATTATCTTTGGTGATTTCCGCATGGGCACCATCCGCGATGTGTATGACTCGAGTTATGATTTGTCGGCGGTCATCAACCAAATCTACCGGGTGACACGCGTACCGGTGTTGAGTGGCTTCCCGTTCGGCCACATCACCAATAAAGCCACTTTCCCATTAGGCGCACACGCCAAAGTGCGCAGCAACGGCAGCGGCGGCTATTCAGTGACGTTCAGTGGCTACCCGACCTTAAATGCCGCCAGCCTCAGCCTCGACACACTGTTACCGCCACCGATGCCGAGCTTTGATGCTTCTTATTACGACATGATTACCGAAGAAGTGATTGAATAATTTTGAATACTTTAATATAAAGGCCGTCTGAACCTATTTTGCAGACGGCCTTTCCTTCTCATTCCTCAAACTGCCGTACCAAAGCTTCAAAAAGGAGGTCAAACACCCGTTTTACCCTTGCAGTATTGCGGTGGCGGCGCGGACGGTAAACATAAAGCTGCCAATCAAGCGTTACCTCTTCTTTTGCCAATACAGCTTTCAAACGGCCTTGCCGGATATGCGTCCGCACCGACCACGCGGCAAACTGCCCTGCCGCCCGCCCTTGCAGCACCGCTTGCAGCGCATGTGCCGAATTAGGCGTAATAAAGGCAGGGCGTTCGGGAATAAAACTGCCGTCGGCATAATCATATTCGAACAACCTGCCACTATTGAGATTGAGCAAACCTGCCAATGGAAAACGCATACGCAAATCCGCCGTGTTTCGCGGTTCGCCCATACAGCCGATCAAATCAGGGGCCATCACGGTTTGCAGCTGCAGCGGTGCAACGGATTTGACAATAAAATCATTCTCTTGGGGCACACCCACGCGCACGCCGACATCAATCTGGTCGCGGTCGGCATTAGCCAGCGCATTGTCTCCGCGCCAATCCGGCACAATCTCAGGATAATCGCGCAAACCTTCCAATACGTATTCCAATAACCCGAAATCATCCACTTCCGGCAACGCCACGCGCACCAATCCGGCCTCAACTTCACGCTCTTTCCGGTCAAACTGTTGAAACAACGCATCTGTATGCGACAGTGCAGTTTTCGCCTCGGCATAAACCTGCCTGCCAAACGGCGTGATGGCGGAAGTCCGGGTATTGCGTACAAACAGCAGATCGCCGAATTCCTGCTCCAAAAACGACACAGCACGGGTTACGGCCTGCGGCGACACACCCAAATGCAACGCGGTTTGACGAAAATTACCACTTTCAGCAGCGGCACAAAAAAGACGCAGGGCTTCAAGTTTGTTCATGATGGGAGGCCGTCTGAAAACAGGCACAGGTGTTCAAATGATTTCATCTTTTATACCTAAAATAAATAAACGCGGGCAGGCCGGATGGGGAAACCCGATATTTGCAGGTAGTCCAACGGTTTTCTCAGGCCTGGAACCCAAACTGGCCGAATCGTCAAGGTCGTTTGAATCTTCTGGCACGGGAATAAAACCAAGCGGCAAACCGAAAAACGCAGGAAAATGGCAAAGCAACGCCGGAAAAGCCTGTGCCGCCAAGCCGTATGCCCTACATATCCGCTACCGAAAATGTTTAAAAATTATAACAAAAATAGGAATACAGTAAACCAATAATATTAATTTACGGAACAATTCAACCTGTCTACAATCCATTCCGTCACATACCCAAACTCGGAGTCCCCATTATGCAACGCCGAACTTTCTTAACATCCTTGGCCACTGCTGCATTTTTCAGCACTATTTTAACCTTCCCCGCACAAGGAAAACCGAATATGAATACCGCCAACACCCATGCACAAAATCCGACCCTGCCCGTTTCCATGGTTAAAGAATGGGACAAAATCTTTCCCAAATCCGACAAAGTGACCCATCAGAAAGTATCATTCAAAAACCGCTACGGCATCACGCTTGTCGGCGATTTGTACATCCCGAAAAATATCCGTGGCAAATTACCTGCCATCGCCGTATCTGGTCCGTTTGGTGCAGTCAAAGAACAAAGCTCCGGTATTTACGCACAGGATTTGGCCGAACGCGGCTTCATCACGCTCGCATTTGACGGCAGCTACACCGGCGAGAGCGGCGGCGAACCACGCAATGTCGCCAGCCCCGACATCAACACCGAAGACTTCAGTGCCGCCGTGGATTATCTGTCCAATCACGACCTTGTCAATCAAAACGCCGTCGGCATTCTCGGTATCTGCGGCTGGGGCGGCTTCGCACTTAACGCCGCGATTGCCGACACTCGCGTCAAAGCCGTCGCCGTCAGCACCATGTACGACATGACCCGCGTTATGGCAAAAGGCTATAACGACAGCGTAGATGCACAAGGCCGTCTGAAAATGAAACAAGACTTAAACACCGCACGCACTGCCGCATTCCGCAACAACCATGCTGATTTGGGCGATCCTGCCCTGCACTTGACCCCGCAAGAGCAAATCACTGCCGAAACGCCCCAATTCGTGCGCGAATATTCCGGTTTTTACAAAACCAAACGCGGTTTCCATCCGCGCAGCATCAACTCCAACAGCGCATGGACAACCACCAATGCCTTATCGTTCGTCAATATGCCGATACTGCAATATGCCGCCGAAATGACCTCACCCGCACTGGTGGTACACGGAGGAAACGCCCATTCGCGCTACTTCGGCGAAGATGCTTTTAAAGCACTGGGCAGTAAAAATAAAGAACTGGTGATTATTCCCGGCGCAACCCACGTGGATTTGTACGATAAGCAGTCAGGCAAAATTCCGTTTGACAAATTTGCAGCGTTTTACAAAGCGAATTTAAAATAAACCATTGAAAAAATGACGCTTGATACCGATCCTTAAAAACAGCCGTTTGAATTAGAAATGAAAGAGAAACAGCAAACCGAAGCCGGCATCGCCTCATTTTAAAATCAAACGGCTGCCCGCCGTCTCACGTACAGAGTTCATCCGGCAACCTGTTTGCGCAGCAGATTTTCGGCCGTCTGTATCCGGAAATCTGCTTTATATCCCATCGCTGGCGACCTGCGCAGCAACGTCGGCCGGCACTTCTACCCCAACCGCTGTTTCCAATTTATTTTTTAAGCAATATAGAAACTGATAGCCGGATATGGCCGGCATATCCGGGTCAGCCTGAATACTCGGGTGCCGGACCATAAAAATCTTTGGGCTGTTCTAGATAACTAAAGTTATTCAAAAACATTTAAATAACCTGATGAGAAAAAGCTGCCTAAACCCTTATAAATAAAAAACTAATTGAGCTGCTCGTTGCTGGTATTACTGCACGTACGGCTGCTGAGCCGGCTGGGGTCAACTGCAATACAGCGGCCTATAACCTTTCACCGTTTACGGTCGCTGATTTACCGACACAGCCGATATTTGGAAATGCCCGATGGCGAAATGGAGGCCATGAAAGTTATTTTAGCGGACACCGTAAAGGTAAGTACGGTCATGCCGCTGCCGGAAAGCCGCTGTATTCGGGCTTTTGAAGTGTGCCGGCAAGATCTATACCGTTGCTGTTCCGGATACTCAAACCGCTACCTTGCTGCCGATTATCCGCGAGAAAATGAAGCCTGACAACATTGTTTGCACTGACTTTTACCGCGGCTACAACGTGTTGGATGTAGGCAGGTTCAGTCACTTCCGAATCAACCACAGCACGCATTTTGCCGAACAGCATAACCACATTAATGGGATTGGGAATTTTTGAAATCAGGCAAAACACCATTTACGTCAGTCCGACAGCATTCCTAAAGCCATTTTGAGCTGTATTTGAAGGAGGGTGAACGGGATTTTAACAACAGTGGAATAAAGTCCCAATTATTCGTTTTAAAACAATTGGTAAGAAAATATTTGTCCTAGTTATTAAAGACAGCCCCAAATCTTTTTTTATCTGTTTGTCAACCTTATCGCTGATTAACTTAAAAATGAACACACGAGGTAGGTCGGATACCTCATGTCGTCATGATCCATTTAATTAGCTATTATTTTAATAATCAATCGAAAATTTTGGCATATTAGATATTAGGAAAAAAAGATGCCAAAAGCCGCTGTAGCCCTTATCCTGCAAAGCTTTAAACAGAGTCAAAGGCTTTGAACACAAAAAATGCTTTTTCTGCGGCTTAAAACACGTCAAAAAAAACAGCCGGCAAAACGG